>JBDUBN010000495.1:0-2247 GCA_040004085.1 Novosphingobium sp. | reverse complement strand
GTTGCGGCCTGTCGAGGCCTTGCGCTTGGCGACCGAGAACGTGCCGAAGCCCACAAGGCGCACTTCGTCGCCCTTGGTCAGCGCGCCGGAGATAGCATCAAACACCCCTTCAACCGCCTTGGTCGCATCGCTGCGGGTCAGCCCGCTGGTTTCCGCGACCGAGCCGATAAGTTCGTTTTTGTTCATCTGGAACCCCTACCTGTTCGTTAAAATTCGGCGTCCGTCAGCTTCGCCTGAATACGGGCCGCGAACGGGCGGAATTGAGCGAGTTTTATTAAGGCTGTCAAAGTGAAAAACAGCAAAATGTGCCCAGTATTGCCCTAATTTCGGCAAATGACCGGCCAATTTCAATTCCCCGTCACACTGGACGCGGATCCTTGCGCGAAGCTAGCGATGCCGCGAACCAGATAGTCCGATTCGCGGCATCGCAGCATTAAGACGAAATCCTGCAGCATTTCTGCAGCATAGGCGCAGCAAAGCTATCGCGCTAAGGTCAGTGTGCTGTGATCGAAGGCACAACGCTGCCCTGAACCGCACTCCCCGGCTGACTGGCCAGATCGTCCTGCTCGGTCCACTGGATCGGCTCGACCGGAGCCGTCAGCGCCCGCGCCAGAACCTCATCGACATGGCTGACCGGAATGATCTCCAGCCCGGCCAGAACATTTGCCGGGATCTCCGTCAAGTCCTTGCGGTTTTCTTCCGGGATCAGCACGGTCTTGATGCCGCCACGCAGCGCTGCCAGCAGCTTTTCCTTAAGGCCGCCAATCGCCAGTACCCGGCCGCGCAGAGTAACCTCGCCGGTCATCGCCACGTCCTTGCGCACCGGAATGCCCGTCAACGCGGAGACCATCGCCGTTACCATGCCCACGCCCGCGCTCGGGCCGTCCTTGGGCACCGCGCCTTCGGGCAAGTGGACGTGCAGGTCCTTGCGGTTGAAGATCGACGGATTGATGCCGTAAGCTGGTGCCCGCGACTTGACGAAGCTGAAGGCCATCTGCACGCCCTCGCTCATCACTTCGCCCAGCTTGCCGGTGGTCTTCACCGCGCCCTTGCCCGGCACTGTCACGGTTTCGATGGTCAGCAGTTCGCCGCCAACTTCCGTCCATGCAAGGCCAGTGACGGCGCCGATCTGGTTCTCCTCGTCGGACATGCCGTGACGGTATTTGCGTACCCCGGCATAGTCGCCCAGATTTTCCGGCGTGATGGTGACGCTCGTTTCCTTGCCCTCAAGAATCTTGCGCAGGCTTTTGCGCGCCAGCTTGGCAATCTCGCGCTCCAGCGTCCGCACCCCGGCCTCGCGGGTGTAGTAACGGATCAGGTCGCGCAAGGCCTCATGCTCCAGCGTGAACTCGCCCTTCTTCAATCCGTGCGCTTCGACCTGCTTTTCCAGCAAGTGCCGCTCGGCAATCTCGACCTTCTCGTCCTCGGTGTAGCCTTCCAACCGGATGATTTCCATCCGGTCCAGCAGCGCCTGAGGCAGGTTCAGGCTGTTCGCCGTGCAAACGAACATCACGTCCGAAAGATCGTAGTCGATCTCAAGATAGTGATCCTGAAACTTGCTGTTCTGTTCCGGGTCGAGCACTTCCAGCAAGGCGCTGGCGGGGTCGCCGCGATAATCCTGGCCCAGTTTGTCGATCTCATCCAGCAGGAACAGCGGATTGCCGGTGCCTGCCTTCTTGAGGTTCGAGATCACCTTGCCCGGCAGCGAGCCGATATAGGTGCGGCGGTGCCCGCGAATCTCGGCCTCGTCGCGCACGCCGCCCAGCGATTGGCGAATGAACTCACGGCCCGTCGCCTTGGCAATTGACTTGCCAAGCGAGGTCTTGCCCACGCCCGGAGGGCCGACGAGGCACAGGATCGGCCCCTTCAGCTTGTTGGTCCGCGCCTGCACCGCCAGATATTCGACGATCCGGTCCTTGACCTTGTCGAGCGCATAGTGATCGGCATCCAGCACTTCCTGAGCGCGGAAGATGTCCTTCTTCAGCTTGGACTTCTTGCCCCACGGCAGGCCCAGCAGCACATCGAGGTAGTTGCGAACGACCGTCGCCTCAGCGCTCATCGGCTGCATGGTGCGTAGCTTTTTCAACTCCGCCTGCGCCTTGGCCTTGGCTTCCTTTGACAGCTTGAGCGTGTCGATCTTGGCCTGCAATTCGGCCAATTCATTGACCTCCTCGCCCTCGCCGCCGCCCAGTTCGTTCTGGATCGCCTTCATCTGTTCGTTGAGGTAATATTCGCGCTGGGTCTTTT
>JBDUBN010000494.1:0-2256 GCA_040004085.1 Novosphingobium sp. | reverse complement strand
ATCCGCACGCCGTGGTGCAGTTCATAGCGGTCCTTCAGGCCGCGCAGGATCGAGATGGTGTCTTCCACGGTCGGTTCGCCCACGAACACCGGCTGAAACCGCCGCTGTAACGCCGGGTCTTTTTCGACATACTTCCGATATTCATCCAGCGTCGTCGCGCCGATGCAGTGCAGTTCGCCGCGTGCAAGGGCGGGCTTCAGCAGGTTACCGGCATCCATCGCACCCTCACCCTTGCCCGCGCCGATCAGCGTGTGCATTTCATCGATAAACAGGATGATTTCGCCCTCGGCGCCCTTGACCTCGTCAAGCACCGCCTTCAGCCGCTCCTCAAATTCGCCGCGATATTTGGCGCCCGCGATCAGGCTGCCCATATCTAGCGACATCAGGCGGCGGCCTTTCAGGCTGTCGGGCACGTCGCCATTGGCGATGCGCAGCGCCAGCCCTTCGGCGATTGCGGTCTTGCCGACGCCGGGCTCGCCGATCAGCGCCGGGTTGTTCTTTGTGCGCCGAGCAAGGATCTGAATCGTGCGGCGGATTTCCTCGTCGCGGCCAATCACCGGATCGAGTTTGCCGTCGCGCGCCGCCTGCGTCAGATCGCGGGCATATTTCTCCATCGCCTGATAACTTTCCTCGGCAGACGCACTGTCGGCCCGCTTGCCGCCGCGCAGCGCGACAATAGCCGCCTCCAGCGATTGCGGGGTCACGCCTGCCGCCTTCAGCGCCTGTCCCGCCGCCGTGGTGCTCGCCAAAGCCAGCGCCACCAGCAGACGTTCCACCGTAACATAGGCGTCGTTCGATTTGGTCGCGATCTGCTCGGCCTGATCGAGAATCCGCACTGCGTCATTGTCCAGCCCCGGCGTTTGCTGCGCACCGCTGCCCGATACCGCCGGAATCTTGCCTAGCGCCTTGTCCACTTCAGCCACGGCCAGCGCCGGAGTGCCGCCCGCGCGCTGGATCAGTCCAGCCGCCATGCCTTCGCTGTCTTCCAGCAAGGCCTTGAGCACGTGTTCGGGCGAAATCCGCTGATGGTTCATGCGGATTGCCACGGTTTGCGCCGATTGGAGAAAGCCCTTGGCGCGGTCAGTGAATTTTTCGAGGTTCATGAGTCAGTCAGCCTCCTGCTGGCATCCAGATGGTGTGGCATCGGTGCAACACAAGGGGTGTGCCCGCGATTTTCGCTGATGTCATTGATGCTGGTCAATCGGGTCTCTTGTGGCCATGATTGCCGCCTGCGGGGTTGAAGGGGTTTGATATGCGCTTGATAAAGCTTGGCCTTCTCATCGGATTTGCCACCATTCCGGCCGGTCTTGTCGCGCAAAGCGTTCCCGGCAGCGCTCAGGGTGACGTATCGGTCACCATCTACAACAACAATCTGGCGCTGGTGCAGGACGTGCGCCAAGTCAGCCTGCCTAACGGCCGATCACGGCAGGAGTTCCCAGACGTTTCCGCGACGATCCGCCCCGAAACGGTCACGCTGTCGGGCGACGGGTTCGGCATTATCGAGCAGAACTTTGATTACGACCTACTCTCGCCTGCCGCACTGATGGAGAAGGCGGTCGGTCAGACCGTGACCCTGCTGCGCACCAATCCCGCAACCGGCGCGGAAACGCGCGAACGGGCCAAAGTGCTGGCGGCGAATGGCGGCGTGGTCCTGCAAATCGGCGACCGGATCGAGGTCCTGCGGGACGATGGTCTGCCGGTGCGGGTGATCTTTGACGGTATCCCGCCAAACTTGCGTGCCCGCCCAACGCTCAGCGTGTCAGTGGAGGCCACCCGCCCCGGCCCGCGCCCGCTGACGCTCAGCTATCTGACCCCCGGCCTCGGCTGGAGCGCCGATTACGTCACGCTGTTCGACGAAAAGGCCGGGCGGATCGACATGCAGGGCTGGGTCACGCTGACCAACCAGACTGGCACGACCTTCAACAATACCAAGGCCTTGCTGGTCGCGGGCAGTGTCGGCCAGATCCAGCAACAGCAGCCTTACAACGTTCGCGGCGGACGCCCACGCGGCAACCAGATGGGCAGCGAAAGCGGCGGCGCACAGCTTGGCGACTTCCACGTTTACCCGATCGAGGGCCGCACCACGATTGCCAACGCCCAGACCAAGCAGGTCAGCTTCCTCAATGCCGAAGGAGTTCCCGCCAAAAAGGGCTACGAATTCCGCAACGGCTGGATGGGCAGCACCGATCAGGGCGAAAGCGCCTCGTCGATCCTGAAGTTCTCCAACGCTCGCAGCGGCGGCGTGGGCGCGGCGCT
>JBDUBN010000493.1:0-2258 GCA_040004085.1 Novosphingobium sp. | reverse complement strand
GTGCCGACCGTGCCGGCGATCGTCGCGCGGCCAAAATCGGTGTCCTCGCCGGATTCCATCATCGCATTGTAGCGCGCTACGGCCGCTTCGAGGGCTGCTCCATCAAGGCCGACCGTGTCGGCCAACGCCGCGATGGTCGGAGCGGTGCGCACCACGCCTCTGGCAAGGGCTTCGCGGAAGTTCATGTTCGACGGGATCGGCTGGGCTTGATCCATCACGCTTTCGTCGAACACCTGAAAGGCGATCCCGCCGGGCTGGGTCAGGCAAGCGCCGCCGATCTCCTTGTAGGACAGAGATTCGTTGACGAAGCGCCGGCCCTCGCGGTTGACCGCCATGGCCCCGCGATAGATCGCCATCAGCAGGAACATGCCATCGGGAGCGGTCAGGCTGGGCTCGGGATAGTTGGCCAGCGGCATGCCGAAGGTGCCCTTGACATAGCCCATGTCGGCAAGCCCGCAGCCCACCGCCATCGCCATCAGAAGCCCATCGCCGGTATTGGCAAAGCCGCCCAGCGGCGTGCCCGCCAGCAGGTCTGGACAGAACGTCTGGATCAGGCGTTGCGAGCGGGAAAACCCGCCGCTGGCGATGATAACCTGCGCCGCGGAATGCGCGGCGTCGGCGGTAACGACTGCCCAACCGTCGCCATCCCGAACCAGCCGCTGCGCCCCGGCATCGTCGATCCGGCGGAACTTTGGATGGGCGGCAAGACTTTGCTCCAGCGCCGCCATGGCCGCGCCCGGATCGCAAGCGTGGCTGCGCGGGACGCCTTGCCCGCCGCTTAACTGGACGCGCTCGAACCTGACGCCGTGGCCGCGCAGCCATTCATAGGTGTCCAGTTGGCGTTCGGCGAAGCGCTGGATCAGCGCGGGATCGTTGCGCCCGCCGCCTGCCTTGATCAAGTCCGCGGCAAGGCGTTCGGGGCTGTCTTCGTGACCGGCGCTGCGCTGCAGGTCCGTGCCGGCGAATGAGAACGACCCGGCCGATTGCCAGGTGCTGCCCATTCCGGAGCGCGCCTTTTCCAGCAGTAGCACACTGCCCCCAGCGTCCAGCGCGCCCAACGCGGCTGCGCAGCCCGCCATGCCGCCGCCGATCACGATCACGTCCTGCTGCTCGCTCATCACCAACCCCTGAAATCTTCAGTGCTCCCTGGCCTATGTCAGTCCGGGCAGGCTTCGTGGAAGCACGGATGTCCGTTGGCGCGCAGTACATCGCGTATACGATTGTGATGCAGGCGGACGCTCAAGGATATCGCCTTGATCGCGGTCGGAGCATACCGGTGGCGAAAGTCGGCGGCCCGCGCCGTCATGCGGCGTCATGCCATTTCGAGAGATTATCATGAACCTGTCTGCTGTTCAGTTCAAACCGCCCGTGGGGCAATATCTGCGAGACTGGCTGGCGGCTCAGTCCTCCGCCTGGGTGGGCGCGCGGATGACCGGCAGCGCGGTGTGGAAGGAAGAGCTTTCCCGCGCCGAGGTGGACGAGTTCCGCGCGTTGGTTGATCGCGGCCTGCCGGAAGGAAAGACGGTCGAGGAGCTGACCGCAGCCGATCTCCCTCTGCCCACGATGGCAGCGCGCATCGCGCAGTGGCGCCGCGAGATCGACGTCGAGCGCGGGTTCCTGCTGGTCCAGCGGCTCCCGATCGAAGAATGGACGCAAGAACAGGCGATGATCGCCTACATGGCGATCTGCACCCACATGGGCCGGTTGCGGGTGCAGAATTCGCGCGGGACGATCATCGGCCACGTGCGCGACGAGGGCGTGCCGATGGACTTGTCGAACCCAAAGATCCGCATCAACGAGACCAGCAGCAAGATCCGCTTTCACGTCGATTTTGGCGATGTGGTGGGGCTGCTGTGCCTTCACAACGTGGCCAAAGGCGGGCTGTCGCGGATCGTCTCGTCGCATTCGGTCATCGCCGAGGTGCTGCGCCGCCGACCGGATCTTGAGCAGGCACTGTTCACGCCGATCCCGTTCGATGCGCTCGACATGATCGATGACAGCGGCAAATCCTGGCGCGACGTGCCGATCTGTCGCTGGCGTGGCAGTGACCTGCGGATCTCATACCAGGCCGATACGATCGACGCGGCGCAGCAGCGGGGTCAGGCGCCGAAGCTGACGCCGGAACAAGCCGAGATGGTCGCGCTGATCGAGGAGATCGCCGAGGATCCGCAGTTCCACCTCGACATGTATTTCGAGGTCGGCGAGCTGCAGTTCATCAACAACAACCACACGCTGCATTCACGCACCAGCTGGGACGA
>JBDUBN010000109.1:0-7516 GCA_040004085.1 Novosphingobium sp. | reverse complement strand
GACCAGATAGTCCGCCGGATTGAAAGCCAGTTTCGGCAAGGCGAAGGGATCAGTCTTTCCGGTCTGGCTGTCAAAACGGAAAATCGCACTTGGCTGATTGAAGCTGGAAAAGCTGTAGAACGTTTCGGGATCGCCGGGCCGCCCGGAAAACCCCGAGGCGGTGCCGATGGCGCTGAGGGTGATTTCCTGCACTGGCTTGCCGTCAAGCGACACCACCTCGGCGGTCGACGCCGCGTCTTTGAGGTAGGACAGAATCAGCCGATTACCGACAATCTGCGCCCGCTCAAGCGTTTCCGCCCGTTCGGCAATGACCGGAGAAAGTGCCTCAGCGGCGGGGCGGCGAAGATCCATCCGCACCACCCGCAGGCGCGGCGCATCCTTGTTGGTGATGAAATAGAGCGCGTCGCCCATGCCCTCGATCAGCCGCCAATCGAAATTGAGCCCCGTAACCAGCGGCTGGGCGGTCCACTTGTGCCTGCCGCCCGCCAGCGAAATAACGTGCAGCTCGTACTTTGAATCGGTGCCCTTGGCCGTCGTGATCAGCGCCCAGCGGTTGTCATATGTCACTTGTGCCGAATGGCCGAGTTCAGGCTGGTCGGGCGTGGAGTAGACGAGTTCGTCTGCCGCCTGCGCGGTGCCGATGCGGTGGAAATAGACTGTTTGATGCGTGTTCAGCGACTGAAACGCCGCCCCTGCCTCTGGTTCGGGAAAGCGCGAATAGAGGAAGCCGGAATTGCCGACCCAGGCGATCTCGGTAAACTTGGCCCATTTTATCTCGTCCGCGAGTGGCTTACCGGTGCGGACATCCAGAACGCGGATCGTACGCCAGTCAGACCCGCCGTCCTGCACTGAATAGGCCAAGGTACGACCATCATGCGAAGGTACCCAGGCATCGAGCGCGGTCGCCCCGTCCTTGGCCCATGTGTTGGGATCAAGCAGCAGCACCGGCTTGCCGTCCAGCCCTTTGCGGACCAGCAGTTGCGCCTGATTTTGCAGGCCTGAATTGCGCGTGTAGAAATAGCGCGTCCCCGCCTTTTGCGGTAAGCCGAACCGTTCGTAATCCATCAGTTCACGGATGCGGCGGGCGAACCACGCATGGCTGGGCAAGCTGGCGAGGTAGGTTTCGGTAACCGCGCTTTGCCGCTTGACCCAGTCAGCCACGTCCTTGTCGGAGCGAACGTCGTTTTCAAGCCAGCGATAGGGATCGGCGATCTTCTCGCCAAACTGGACCTCGGCGACATCGCCTTTGCGGGTTTCGGGATAGGCGGGAACGGGGTTCGTGGCGGCAACAGCGGACATGGCAATGGTCATGGGAATGGTCAGACTGGCTGCAAGAGTGATGGCGTGTCGAATCAGGGTCGGGCGCGGCAATCTGGGCATTCACGGCTCCCGAAATGCAAAAGGGCGGCTGCCGACCGTAAAGCCCGCAACCGCCCTTGTAACAGCTAAATATCGACGAAGGACATATGCCCTCCGGCCGATGCTTATGCGTCTTCGAGTTCTTCTTCCGACATGACCGGACCTGAATCGAGGCCCTTGGCAGCCGTGTCGCGGTCGACCAGTTCGATCACGCCCATCGGCGCGGCGTCAGAGGCGCGGAAACCGGCCTTGATGACGCGGGTATAGCCGCCCGAACGATCCGCATAGCGTGTGGCCAGCGTGTCAAACAGTTTCACCAGTTGCGCATCGTCAAGCAGACGAGCGTGCGCCAGACGGCGGTTGGACAGGCCGCCGCGCTTGCCCAGCGTGATCAGCTTTTCAACGTAAGGTGCCAGTTCGCGCGCCTTTGGCAGCGTCGTGGTGATCTGTTCGTGCTTGATAAGCGCAGCCGCCATGTTGCGCAGCAGCGCGATGCGGTGGGCGGAAGTACGTTGCAGCTTGCGGCCGCCGTGCCTGTGACGCATGTTCTCAATCCTTCGTTCGTAAGGGGCCCGTACAAGGTAGCCCGTTCCAGGCGGCTGTCAGGGTTGCCGCCAAATCACCCGACCGGGAGCACCGTTGCCGATGCTCCCATATTCGATCAGCCGAGCAGCTCTTGTTCGAGCTTCTTGGCCATTTCTTCGATGTTTTCAGGCGGCCAGCCGGGGATGTCCATGCCGAGGCGCAGGCCCATCGACGAAAGGACTTCCTTGATCTCGTTGAGCGACTTGCGGCCGAAGTTCGGCGTGCGCAGCATCTCGGCTTCGGTCTTCTGAACCAGATCGCCGATATAGATGATGTTGTCGTTCTTGAGGCAGTTGGCCGAACGCACTGAAAGTTCCAGTTCGTCCACCTTCTTGAGCAGGTAGCGGTTGAGCTGGTTGGTATCGCCTTCGTCCGAGCTGGACGACGATGATGCCATGCCGATCATCGGCGAGCTGCCAACCGGAGCGATATCTTCGAAGTGGACGAACAGCGCCAGCTGGTCCTGAAGGATGCGCGCGGCATAAGCCACGGCGTCTTCAGGAGTGACGGTGCCATCGGTTTCGACCGTGAGGTTCAGCTTGTCGAAATCGAGTTCCTGCCCAATGCGGGCGTTGTCGATCTTGTAGCTGACCTGACGCACTGGCGAATAGAGCGAGTCGACCGGGATAAGACCGATCGGCGCGTCTATCGGACGGTTGCCAACGGCGGGGACATAGCCCTTGCCGGTGTCAGCCGTCAGTTCCATGTTGAAGGTCGCGCCTTCATCGAGGTGGCAGATGACGAGATCCTTGTTCATGATCTCGATATCGCCGGACACGACGATGTCGCCGGCCTTGATCTCGGCAGGGCCGGTCGCGGACAATTGCAGACGCTTCGGGCCTTCGCCCTGCATGCGCAGGGCGATCTGCTTCACGTTCAGAACGATGTCGGTTACGTCTTCACGTACACCGGCAAGGCTGGAGAATTCGTGCAACACGTTCTCGATCTTGATCGAGGTAATCGCGGCACCCTGCAACGATGAAAGCAGCACCCGGCGCAGGGCATTGCCCAGCGTCAGACCGAAACCACGCTCAAGCGGCTCGGCGACAAAAGTCGCACGGCGCTTGGGATCGTTCCCGGGCTTTACCTCAAGGTTGTTGGGCTTCTTCAGTTCCTGCCAGTTCTTGATGTTGACAGTCATGGACTTCCCCTAGGGTTTGTTCTGGCGGGACGGTCGCAAGTCCGGTGCAGGGCTACGACCAATCCGAAAAACTGTGGCAGCTTGCACCGGCTGCCACACTGGACTTGATCAGACGCGGCGGCGCTTTGAAGGACGCACGCCGTTGTGCGGGATCGGGGTCACATCACGGATCGAAGTGATGGTGAAGCCAACCGCCTGCAGAGCACGCAGCGCGGATTCACGGCCCGAACCGGGGCCCTTGACCTCAACCTCAAGCGTGCGGACGCCGTGTTCGGCGGCCTTTTTGCCAGCATCATCAGCAGCCATCTGGGCGGCATAGGGAGTCGACTTGCGGCTGCCCTTGAAGCCCATTGCACCAGCCGAAGACCAGCTGATGGCATTGCCCTGAGCGTCGGTGATGGTGACCATGGTATTGTTGAAGCTGGCGTTAACGTGAGCAACACCGCTTGAGATGTTCTTGCGTTCCCGCTTTTTAATGCGCTGGGGTTCGCGTGCCATATTGAATATCCTGTCGAGTATCGGGAAGGAAAAGCTGTCAGACCGAAAGGTCGATGCTTACTTCTTCTTGCCTGCAATGGCCTTGGACTTACCCTTGCGGGTCCGGGCGTTGGTGTGCGTGCGCTGTCCGCGGACCGGAAGGCCCTTGCGGTGACGCAGGCCGCGATAGCAGGCCAGATCCATCAGACGCTTGATGTTCATCGCCGTTTCGCGACGAAGATCGCCCTCAACGGTGTGATCGGCATCAATAGCCTCACGAATGTGCAGCACTTCCTGATCGGTCAGGTCCTGAACGCGGCGCGCATGGTCAATGCCCAGCTTGTCCGCGATCTGCTTTGCCTTGCAGGCACCGATTCCGTGAATGTAGGTAAGCGCAATGATAACGCGCTTGTTAGTGGGGATGTTCACCCCGGCAATACGAGCCAATTTAATTCTCCATGCTCCACAAGAAGTTAACCGGGCCAAAAAGGCCCCGCGCCTCTCATCTCAACGCCTCACTTGCGATAAAACGGCAAAAAGTCCGGATGGCGCGCGCATACGCCGCTGCCTGCCGGACTACCCCGCTGGTATCGAGTGAATGGCGCGCTTAGGACGATTCGCCTCTACTGTCAACGCCCGCTTTGACGGCAGAACGTAATGGTTACACGGGCGGCCTTGGCGTGATCGCATCGCTGTTGGATTCGGGTTTTGGTGCGTCGGCGGGTGCTTCGACAGGCGGGGCATCGGGTGCGTCGGCCTGGAGAGTCACGGGCTCTGTTACGGGCTTGGCGACCGCTGCTTTTGGTTTAACCGGGGTCTTAACCGGAGTCTTTGGTTTGATAGCCGGTTTTGCAGGGGCCTTTGGTGTGGAAGCCTTTTTCAACACTGGCTTGGGCGCCAACGTGTCAGCAACTGCCTCCGCGTGTTCTACGGGCGCAACTTCGGCAGCAGGCGCCTCAGCTTTGGGCGCTTCTGGAATAACCGGAGCCTCCGCCGCACCGCCCAATTGCACTGCCAGGCGTGACATCTGCTCACCCAGCATGGCATTGACCGCCGGGGCGATCACGTCGGGCTTATAGCGCATGTAGCCGCCCACTACGTACTCCCACAGGATCCGCGTGCCCTTCGGTGCCGGCTTGAGCGTCATCGTCAGCACGCCCGTTACCGCCTCGCCTTGCAGCGGCCCCAGCGCGCCAACCATGCGCAGCACTCGGCCCGGAGTGGAATTGACGATCCGCATATGCTCGACACTGCCGCGCCGGGTGCCTTCGGGCGCGCCCACGGGCACCGGCATCAATTCGCAGAAACAGCCGGTGGCCTGACTGTCGATATAGAGGTTTTCCGCCTTGCCCGACCAGGTGTGTTCCGGGTTCCACCACTTCGCCGGAGCAGTCATCGCCGCCCAAGCTTCAAATGGAGTCGCCGGAACCGTGGCCACCGCGCGCACGATGAAGCCGGCGTCCGACTTTTGCACCACCTCGGCGTGGGCGGGAAGTGCGGCAATCAGCGCCGCGACAACGAGTGGTACAGTCAGCAAACGCATTGGCAGCTTCTCCTTGCGCTTGGTGTAGCGCGGATCATGCGCAAACGAAAACCCCCTCCTCTACCGAGCAGGGGGTTTCGGGTATTCGCCAAGATTGCTTATTCAAACAGCGATCGCGCGCTCGATTGCAGCCGTGACATGATCGAGTTCGGCCATGCCGTTAACCCGGGTGACGATGCCGCGCGCTTCATAAATCGGCAGGATCGGTGCGGTTTTGGCGCGGTATTCGGCCATGCGAGTGCGCACGGTCGCTTCATTATCATCGGGGCGGCGTTTGAATTCGGTGCCGCCGCATTTGTCGCAAACGCCCGGCTGCCTGGGCTGCTCGAACTTGTCGTGATAGCCCTTGCCGCAGGTGGCGCAGGTAAACCGCCCGGTAATCCGCTCAACCAGCGCGTCTTCATTCACATCGAGTTCGATCACATGATCAAGCGTCCGGCCGCGCGTCGACAGGATAGCATCCAGCGACTCCGCCTGAGCAGCGGTGCGCGGATAGCCATCAAAGATAGCCCCCTCGCCCGCCTTCATGGCGTCCAGTTCCTCGCCAATCAGTGCGGATACGATCTCGTCGGAAACCAGTTCGCCCGCTTCCATGACGGCCTTGGCCTGCAAGCCTACTGGCGTGCCAGCCTTGACTGCAGCGCGCAGCATGTCGCCGGTGGAAAGCTGGCGCATGCCGTGCGCTTCGACGAGGCGCTGCGCCTGCGTGCCTTTGCCGGCCCCCGGCGGTCCCAGCAGGATGATATTCACAGGCAATCCCCCAACTCGTCTAAAGGCTACACTTGCCTTCGGGTGGCTCGCTTAGCGCGAGCGTCCCTTCAGCTTGGCCTTCTTGATAAGGTCTCCGTACTGATGCGCCAGCATGTGTGACTGAATTTGGGTAATGGTATCCACAGTCACGTTGACGACGATCAGCAGCGATGTGCCGCCCGCAAAGAACAGGTGCACCCCGGTCTGCGCGATCACCCATTCGGGAATGACGCAGACGATGGTGATATAGGCCGCGCCGAGCACGGTAATGCGGGTCAGCACGTAATCCAGATAAGTGGCGGTATTCTTGCCCGGACGGATGCCGGGAATGAAGCCGCCGTTCTTCTTCAGGTTGTCGGCCGTTTCCTCAGGATTGAAGACCACCGCCGTGTAGAAGAAGCAAAAGAACACAATGCCCACGGTGTAGAGGAGCATGTAGGCCGGTTTGCCGTGCGCCAAATACTGGTTCAGCGAAATGATGAACTCGCCCATCCTGGTGTCGGGCGAAACCGACTTGCCCGCAAACTGGGTGATTGTCAGCGGCAACAGCAACAGCGAACTGGCGAAAATCGGCGGGATCACGCCCGAGGTGTTCAGCTTCAGCGGCAAGTGGCTGCGATCCGCCTGCATCATGCCGCGCTGGGTGGCCCGCTTGGGATATTGCACCAGCAATCGCCGCGTCGCCCGCTCCATGAAGCAGATGAACAGGATCAGGCCGACAAGCAGCAGGATCAGTCCGATGATCGTGCCTGCACCGATTGAACCGGAAGCACCGCCTTGGAAAAGGTTGGCGACGAAGGTTGGCATCTGGGCGACGATACCGGCCATGATGATCAGCGAAACGCCGTTACCAATGCCGCGCGACGTGATCTGCTCACCCAGCCACAGCAGGAACATGGTGCCGCCGATCAGGCTGATCACCGCGCCGACGCGGAACATGGTGCCGGGATTGACCACAGCCTGCAGCCCGGACGAAGCGCCGTATGCCTCAAGTCCGGAAGCAATGAACCAACCCTGGATGCCGGTCAGCAGCACCGCGCCATAGCGCGTGTACTGATTCAGCTTCTTGCGGCCGCTTTCGCCTTCCTTCTTGAGCGAGGCGAGGCTGGGATGCAGCGAGGCGGCCAGTTGCACGACGATTGACGCCGTAATGTATGGCATCACGCCCAGCGCGATCAGGCTCATGCGCTGCAGCGAGCCGCCCGAGAACGTGTTAAAAATGTCGAGAATGCCGCCCTGCGTCTTGCTGTACAGCGTTTCCAGGATCAACGGATTGACCCCTGGCAGCGGCACGAAGCTGAGGAAGCGGAATACGATAAGTGCGCCGATGGTGAACCAGATGCGGTTCTTCAGCTCGGTCGCCTTGGAAAAATTGGCGAGACTGAGGGTGCTCGCGATATTGTCGGCGCGTGATGCCATCGGGATTTCAAGCCTTGCTGTGGGTCAGGACGAGACCGCTTGTCAGCCCCATATAGGGACGATCCGGCGATGTCGAACCCCCGTATAAACAGCCGTCAGGTAAATCCCTCAAATGAGGGATGCCGCCCCCGCACATCGCGGGGGCGCACCGACTTACTTGGCCTTGGCTGCCTTGCCTGTCAGGGCTGCCTTGGCTGTCTTGTTGACTTCGCGGCGAGCCGTCTTCTTCTCGTGCTCGCTGG
>JBDUBN010000492.1:0-2266 GCA_040004085.1 Novosphingobium sp. | reverse complement strand
CAGTACCAAATGGAATGAGTACGCAAAGATTCAGATGGCTGATGCAAGCCCCAGCATCGCCCCTTGCGTGTTGCTTGTCTTGTCCCGCATCTCGGCGCTCACGAAATCGACGAATGCCCGGACCTTTGACAGCGCAAAGTTGCCGCGCGGGAAGATGATATGAAGCGGTATGCTTTCGGTGACGATTTCCTCAAGCAGTGCCTCCAGCCGTTCAGCTTTTATATCTTCCTCGACCAGGAAGCGGGGCAGATAGCTGATGCCAAGCCCTTCCAGCGTGGCCTCGCGCGCCATACGAACCGAGTTGCTGGTCAGCGGACCTCGATTTACCGTCACGGTGACATCATCCGATAGTCGCCATTCGCCAACCTTGGACAAGTGTGTCTCTACGATGCATGTATGGTCCTTGAGGTCGTTTGGTGTCGAGGGCCAGCCGGCGCGAGCGAGATAGCCGGGCGCGGCGACTAGGGCCATCGGGTAGGTCCGCAACCGGACCGATTCAAGGCTCGCGTCGAACGGGTCGCCCATCCAGAAGGCCACGTCGAAGCGGCCCTTGAGCATATCGACCTTGCTGTCCGACAGGTTGAGAAACAGCCGGACGTCGGGATAAGTCTTGAGAAAACGCGGGATGATCAAAGTCAGGTCGAACAGCGACGCGACGACCGGCGCATTCACCTTGAGCTCGCCGCGCGGCTTGGAAACCAGGCCCGTGATGATCTGGTTCGCCTCGTTGACCTCCTCAACGATCCGCGCACAGCGGGCATACATCTCGCGCCCCGCCGGGGTGAGTGTGACCGATCGCGTGGTGCGATCGAGCAGCCGCACGCCGATGCTCTGCTCCAGTTTGGCAATCTGGCGGCTGACTGCAGCCTTCGAGTAGCCCAACAGCTTGGCAGCGTTAGAAAACCCGCCCGAGCTGACGACTGCGGCGAAGGACATCATCGCCATCACATTGCCTAAGTCTGGTCTATCATCCATTTTCTACTCTGTGTTTCAGTGGCGCAGATGTGTCAATCGGAATGGCTGGGCCCGAAAGGCTAGGCCCGAATGGCTTGGCGCGCAGTTTACTCGTCCCGCACGGCATTCATTATTGTTACGAATATGCAAAAATAGATACATTATCATTTAGACTGTTGCGTTTTCATCGACTCTGCGCAAGGTCTTTTCCGACAGAATGGCCAGGCCGCGAATCGGCTGCGGCAAAACCGGGAGTATCATCAGTGGCGACCCAATTTTCCCTCGCGGCGCAGCAGGATCAGCGCAGCCAGTTCCATCCCTTCACTTCGATCAATGATCTGAAGAACGATGGCCCCACGGTTATGGCCTCGGGTTCGGGCATCCGGGTGCGCGACGTCAACGGCAAGGAATATCTCGACGGGATGGCCGGACTGTGGTGCGTCAACCTGGGCTATGGCCGAAGGGAGATTTCTGACGCAATCGCTCGGCAAAGCGAGCGGCTGTCGTTCTTCCATACCTTCAACGGGATGAGTTCGGACGTTGTCGCCGAATGTTCTGAGGCGCTGCTGGCCCGCGCGCCGGTGCCGATGTCGCGGGTATTCTTCGGTACCTCGGGCAGTGATGCCAATGAGACCCAGCTCAAGCTGATCTGGGTCTACAACAACCTGCGCGGCAAGCCTGAAAAGAAGAAGATCATTGCACGGTGGAATTCCTATCATGGTTCCGGCGTTGCGACGGCAAGCCTGACGGGTCTGCCCGGCATGCACAACCTGTTCGATCTGCCGAAGGGACCGATCCTGCACGTCAGCGCGCCCCACTATTACCGAAACGCCCCCGAAGGCATGTCCGAGCGCGACTTTTCGCGCCAGCTCGCCAAGGAGCTGGAAGACCTGATCGAGCGCGAGGGCGGCGACACCATCGCGGCGTTCTTCGCCGAGGCTGTGATGGGTGCGGGCGGCCTGATCCCCCCGCCAGAAGGATATTTCGAGGCAATCACCCCCATCCTCAAGAAGCACGACATCCTCCTCGTTGCGGACGAGGTCGTTTCTGGTTTCGGGCGCCTGGGTACCTATTGGGGCAGCCAGTCCTACGGCTACGAGCCGGACCTGATCACCTCGGCCAAGGGCGTCACCTCGGGCTATTTCCCGATGTCGGCGGTATTCATCTCACCCAAGGTCTGGGATGTGCTCGAAGCCAACTCCGACAAGATCGGCGTGTTCGGTCACGGCTACACCTACTCGGGCCATCCGGTCGGTGCCGCCGCGGCACTTGCCGCGCTGAAGCTGATCGACGAGCTGAAGGTGGTCGAGAA
>JBDUBN010000491.1:0-2273 GCA_040004085.1 Novosphingobium sp. | reverse complement strand
CCCTCATAAATGATCCGGTTGATGACCGGGTTTTCCTTGACCACGATCACGACCGCACCGTTATCGTTGCGGATCTGAACGTCCGACAGCAATTCGGTGGCGTAAAGATCCTTCAGCGCCTGATCGGCCAGAGCCTGAGTATATGGCTGGCCGGGACGCATGCGGATGTACGACAGGATCGTATCGCGTTCGAGGCGCTGGTTGCCCTGAACGTCGATGGATGTGATGATTTGCTCAACCGGTGGTGCTTCGACCGCTGGTGCAGGCGCAGGAGTGGCGGCCGCCGGAGCCGCCGCATTCTGGGCCAACGCCATGCCCGGCAGTCCCGCCAGAACCGAGCTTGCCAGCAATGCGGCAAGGCGCGGCGATACGCGGCGGACCGCCGAGCTGTGAACCATGTTCCGTTCCATCATCGACACGCTGCTTCCCGATAAATTCTGCCAGACCTGCGCGCTTCCGGAAAAAACCCGTTACGTGCAGGCATTCGTCGCTGCCCTCTGCCCGATGAAGCCGTATCGATCAAGCAATCTGTCCGCATCTGCCTTAGGTTGTCGCCGCCTTTTTACGCCCCGCGCAGACCTTACCGCCCAAAGGGGAGCAGCGAGGCGAGGTCATTGATCGTCACGAACAGCATGAAGGCGAGCACGAATGCCAGCCCGGTGCGGTACGCCCAATCCTGACTGCGGGTGCCAGCAGGTCTGCGCCGGATCGCCTCCGCCGCGTAGAATGCCAGGTGCCCACCGTCGAGTGTGGGGATTGGCAACAGGTTGATGAATGCCAAGTTAATCGAGATGAAAGCGGCGAAATTGACGAACGACATCCAGCCCATGCTGAGCTGCTCGCCTGAATATTTCGCGGTCTTGATCGGTCCGCCCAGCTCTTTCAAAGAGCGGTCGCCCATGACGATCTGCTTGATGCCGATGCCGATCATGCGGATCACGCTGCCAGTTTGCTGAACCGAAAGCGTGACCGCCTCGACCGGACCGACACGGACGATTTCCGCTCCCTTGGGAGCGATGCCCAGGCGGCCAATGTGCGATTCGTTGCCGAACCGGTCCTTGAAGGTAAAGGTCATCAGCTTGACGGGGATCGCCTGTTCGCGGCCATCGCGGCTGATCGACAGGTTCACCGTCTGGCCGGGATAAGGGATGACCATTTCGGCAATATCGGTGAATTGCTCGACCTTGCGGCCGTCGACCGCCAGCACCCGGTCGCCCACTTTCAGGCCCGCCGCCTGCGCCGGAGCGCCGACCGCAAACGAGGCGATAACCGGCGGCGCATTGAGCTTGCCAAAGGCGAGATTGAACGCGGCGAAGATCAGCACCGCCACCAGCAGGTTGGTAACCGGCCCCGCCGCGACGATCAGCGCGCGTTGCCACAGCGGTTTGCCGGGAAAGGTTTGCGCCTGCTCCTCAGGCGTCATCTGGGCCAAGGCGGCGTTGTCAGGCGCGCTGGCGGCGTCGCGGTCACCAGCGAACTGCACGTAACCGCCCAAGGGCAGCGCCGCGACACGCCAGCGGGTGCCGCGCTTGTCGGTCCAGCCGAACAGTTCCTTGCCGAACCCGAGCGAGAACACGTCCGACTTCACCCCGCACCAGCGCGCGACAATGTAGTGGCCGAATTCGTGGACCATCACCAGCGGGCCGATCAGCAGCAGAAAGCCGAGCAGGGTAATCAGAATCGACGGCGAATGGGTCACGGTCAGGCGAGCTCCAGCATTTGCGCTGCAATCGCCCGCGCCTCGGCGTCCACCGCGATGACCTCGGCCAATGACGTGGGCGCTGCGGGGGAGAAACGGGATAGCACTTGCTCGACCTCTACCGCGATCCGGGTGAATGACAGCTTACCGCTGAGGAACGCGGCGACGGCGACTTCGTTGGCCGCGTTCAGCACCGCCGGGGTGCCGCCGCCCGCCTCTACCGCCGAGCGCGCCAGCCGGGTGGCTGGGAAGAGCAGTTCATTGGGCGCGCGGAAGGTCAGCTCGCCAATCGCCGCCAGATCGAGGGCCTCGCAGGGCGTGTGCATACGGCTGGGCCACGCCAGCGCCGAGGCGATCGGCACGCGCATGTCAGACGGCCCCAGCTGCGCCAGCGTCGATCCGTCGCGGTATTCGACCATCGAATGCACCACCGACTGCGGGTGGATGATGATCCGCAGCTTATCGAGGCCCACGGGGAACAAGTGAAACGCCTCGATCAGTTCCAGCCCCTTGTTGAACATGGTCGCCGAATCGACAGAGATCTTCGCGCCCATATCCCAGTTGGGATGCTTCA
>JBDUBN010000490.1:0-2276 GCA_040004085.1 Novosphingobium sp. | reverse complement strand
CGGATCGGAAAAGCCAGCGTCACCAGCAGTCCGCAGACCGCACCGTCCGCGCCGCGCCGGTTGACCAGTGACAGCGTGCCGCCGTGCTGCTCGGCAATGGCGCGGGCCAGGGTCAGCCCCAGTCCGGCACCGCCGGTTTCGCTGTTGCGCGACGGATCGCCCCGGGTGAACGGCTCCTGCATCCGGTCGATCTGGCTTTCGGCGATACCGGGGCCGTCATCCTCGATGCGGATCAGCGCGCTGTCGCCCACTCGCTCCAGCGAAACCCGCGCCCGGTGGCCATAACGTAGCGCGTTGCCGATCAGGTTGCGAAGCGCCCGGCGCAGCCACGTAGGCCGCAGCGACAGTACCAGCCGCCTGGTTTCTGCCAGCGTGACCGGCTCGCCCATGTCCTCGTACTCCTCGACCACCGAGGCAACCATCGCTGACAGTTCGGTGGGTTCACGCGGATCGCTGGGACGACCGACGCGGGCGAGCGAGAGGATGTCATCGAGCGAGCGGGTAATATCCTCAATCGTCGCGGCCATCTTGGCCCGCTCGCCCTCGTCCTCAACCGATTCGATGCGGACGCGCAGCGCAGCCAGAGGCGTCTTGAGATCATGGCCGATCGCGCCCAGCATCACGTCCTTCTCGTTCAGCAGCGACGTTATCCGGCCTTCCATGGCGTTTTGCGCCACGATCACCCGGCGAATGTCGTCCGGCCCTTGCGGCTCCAGCTGGTTGCCGGGGTCCTGCGTGGCGGCGAAGTGTTCGAACCGGCTGGTCACGGCAGCCAGCGGCCGGGTAATCCGCCGCAGGAGCAGCGCCACTGCGCCAAACAATACCGCGTAGATAAAGATTGTCTGCAGCAGGATCGTCACCAGCATCTGCCGCTCATAAGGCGACACAATCGCGCGGACGATCAGCCAGTCTGCCATTCCGGGGCGCCGGATCCCGGCGACCAGAACGTGCCTGGGCGGGGGCTGCATCGGCTGGTTCATCAATCTGGCCAATGCGGACAGTCGCATCAGCGTCGGGCTATCCTGCGCCACCAGACGCCGGATCACCACAACCTCGGAAACGCGAACCCCTTGATCGTCGAGAATTTCGCGCAAACTACCTTCCGCGTCGTCGTCCCTGGTTTCGCCGATTTGCAGCGGCGAGACCGGGCTGCGCTCGAACCGGGGATCGCGCTGGCCGCCGGGCACATCGGCAGGCGGTTGTCCGGGCGGCAGGGCTCCGGGCGGCGGGCCTTCAGGCGGTAGGGCGGGGCGCGGACCGGTGGAAGAACCGGTCGGCAACTGCCGGATCGCGCTGAACAAGCGCATGGCAGCCGTATGCACCACCCCGGACTCGCGCCGATCATGCTGCGCGCGGTAGAGCAGCACCGCGCTGACGCCTTGCGCCAGCATCAGCGCCACCGCCATCGCCAGCAGGATCTGCCCCTTCAGGCTGGTCGGCAAAATGCGGTTCGGCAAAATGCGGTTCAAGGCGCGATTCACGTTCAGGTAGCGGGCACCCGGCGGACGTCGGCGGCGAACATGTAGCCGCCGCCCCATACCGTCTGGATCAATTGTGGATCGCGGCTGTCGACCTCGATCTTGCGGCGCAGGCGGCTGATCTGGTTGTCCACCGCCCGATCGAACAGATGCGCCTCGCGCCCCTGAACCATGTCGAGCAGCCGGTCGCGGTCCAATACCTGCCGGGGATGTTCGACAAAGGCCAGCAGCAGGCGAAATTCCGCCGATGAAACCGCCACCACCGCGCCCTCGGCATCGGTCAGCCGCCGCTTCAGCGGATCAAGCCGCCAGCCTTCGAAAGCGAACACTTCATTGCCCGCCGCATCGCCCGGCGCACGCGCCGCGCGGCGCAGCACGCTGCGGATGCGCGCGACCAGTTCGCGCGGTTCGAAGGGTTTGACGACGTAATCGTCCGCACCAATCTCCAGCCCGACAATCCGGTCAGTCGCCTCGCCCCGTGCGGTCAGGAAAATAGTCGGGATTTGCCGCGATTCGGTCAGGTGGCGGCACAATGACAAGCCATCCTCACCGGGCATCATGATGTCGAGCAACACCAGATCGGGCGTTTCATCGCGGAGCAAGGCCCGTGCCTCGGCAGCGCTGCTGGCCTGAGAAACGGCGAAGCCCTGACGAACCAGATAGTCCGCCAAGGGTTCGCGCAGGCTGGGCTCATCGTCAACGATGAGCAGTTGGACAAAGGTAGAATCGGCAATCATCGCGGCATTCATGGCAGCAGTCATGACAAATCCATAAGCGTTTATCAGTTCTGTGCTTATC
>JBDUBN010000108.1:0-7572 GCA_040004085.1 Novosphingobium sp. | reverse complement strand
CTGCCGATCACCGGGTTGCCCAAGCTGTCACGCAAGGCGTCGCGGCTGGAAACCTGGACCTTTTCATAACCCAGCCCCCCAACCAGAGCGACATCGCTGGAAACGGGCAAGGTCACATCGGCGCGCAAATTGATGTCGCGTATCCGCTGATCAAGGTTGGAAATGTCTTCCTGATAGAACCCAGCGCCAAAGCCAAGCCCCACAGGCAGTACCTCTCCGGCGCGCACTCCGGCGTGGAGTTGCGCATCCTGGGCAACGCTGTGGTCAAACACATCAACCGCCGGGCCGCCGGGCGTAGTGACGATGCCGCGGTCAGTCCCGACTTTTGTATAACCAATGCGATAAGTACCGTTTATTGCGGCATCACCGGCATGGGTGGTCAGCGTCGGACCGGCGTAAAGCGAGTAAAGCTGCGCCGAACTGCCGTTCCCCAACGGACTGCCCGAGATGGCCGAGCCGCTGCCGTCAATCCGCGTGCGGGTCGCCAATGCACCGCCCTCGATGGTCAAGGTATGCGGCACAACTGCGGCGGAAACCCGCGCCACGCCGCTGATCACATCGCCGCTGGCGCTCTTGCCATAGCCGATCCGGCGTTCATAGCGCAGTGATGCGGCGGCCAGCGTGTTGCGGCCATGGACTGACAGATCAACCCCGGCGGCCAGCGTGGTATAAGTCAGCGTATCGTGTACCGGCGAAAGCTGCGCGGTGGCGACTTGCGCCGCCTCGATATAGGGTGTGATCGACACCTTTTTGCCCGCCCGGCCCTGTCGCACAGGCTTGGCATCGGAACTGCCCTCGCCGCCGTCGGAAGCGTCGCCTTTGGCCGAACCACTGTCACCATATGGCAGCTTCTGTGCGTTGGCGTGGCCCGGCAACGTCAATGCGGCTGCCATAGCCGCAAGTATCAGGAGTTTGGCCCGGTGGTTCATCGAACTAACCCTTGTACCCGTAGTAGGTGCCAAAGCGCCGACCACTGGGTGAGAAATGCGCGCCGTTAAGCAGCAGTTGAATGTTCGGACAGCCGGACAGCAGCGAGATCGCGTCTTCCAGCGCGCCCTGCCCAGTCCTGTCACAGCGGGCGACGACGACTGCCTGCCCGACATATTTCGCCAGCTCTGCCGCTGGCGAAGCAGCCAGTGCGGGCGGCGAATCAAAGATCACGATCCGGTTGGGTGCGCCCTGCGTCAGCCGGTCGAGCACATCACGAGTGCGCGACGAGGCCAGCGTTTCGGTGTCAGAATTGGTCGCATTGCCCGCAGGCAGCACCCACAGGCCGGGAATATCGGTGCCGATCACGCAATCGGCGACATCGACCGTGGGATCGATCAGCGCGTCCATCAGCCCCGGTCCGCCCGGCAGGCCGAGCATCGAGAGGACTGACGGCTTGGCAAAATCGGCGTCGACCAGCAGGACTTCGCTTTCCTTTTCCGCCGCAATCGACAGCGCCAGATTGACCGAGCAATAAGTCTTGCCCTCTCCCGGCAAGGGCGAGCAGATCAGGATGCGCTGAGCCGCCCCGCCAGCACCCGCACGCCGCAATTCGCCCGCTTGCAGCAGCAACTGGCGCTTGATGATGCGAAATTCTTCGAGCAGCGCGGTGACGCTACCCTCAGGCAGGATCATTCCTTGTTCGCGCAAGTGCTGGCGATCAACCGCATGGCGCACACCGGTGAAGCGGACTGGCTGGACGGTGACGGCGAGTTCGGTTGCGGGAGCGGGAGTCGCCTGGACGACGCCCACTTCCTGCACCGGCACTGGCGCGAATTCAGGCTCGGCCTCAGCCGCCGTCTCAAGCGGCTCCATCCGGCGCAGCACCTTGCGCGGCGGGATCAATTCAGCCGGGATGGGGCGACCACCCACCGTCGCCAGATCAAGCCGCCGCGTCGCGCGTTCAATCGACGAATTGCCGGTTACTGGCAGCGCCGCTTCATCAGGCAGGGGGATCTTGCTGTGCTCGCTCATTACATATCCCTCAGGCAACCATGCCGCGCTGGATGGATTCGGCGGTCAGCAGCATCACGAAGATCACCACCAGCCCCGCCGTGCCTGCGTAAAAGTATTTGAGTTGCCGCCGCCCAAGCGCCTTACCGGCGTCGGTCACGGTCAGCGACACCACGCCCAGCACCGGCAGGCCAAACGCCCGCTCCAGCTTGGCCGTGGTGGCAAAAGTCGAACGCAACTGACTGAGCGCAAAGCCCGCGCCAACCCCCGCCGCGATCCCCGCCACCAGCACTGCCATCAACAACAGCGGGCGATTGGGCGCAATCGGACGACGCGGCGTGGACGGCGGATCGATCACCTGGAACTTGACTTCGCTGTGCTCGCTTTCCACCTGGCCGCGCAGCCGCAATTCCTCACGATCTTGCAGCAGCTTGTCGTATTGCGACTTGAGCACGTCGTAGTCGCGGCTGATACGGGTGGCTTCGGCGGCGACTTCGGGGTTCTGGATTTGCTGCGAAGTGGCCTGCGCTACCTGCCCTTGCAAAGCCGCGCGGCGAGCTTCGTAAGCCTGCACATTCGCCGCCCGTTCCGCCCGGATCGACTGGAGCGAACTATAGGCCGGGTTGGGCACGCCCGCCGGTCCAGTCTCGCTACTGGCCAATGATTTGAGGGAGGCGATCTGGTTCTTCACCGCGATCACGTCGGGATGACTGTCGGTCATCCCCCGCGCGCGCATCGCCGCTAGTTGGCCTTGGGCCTGTTCCAGGGCACCGCGAGCGCCGCCGCTGGATGTTCCGGCCAAAGTCGGCGGAGTTCCGGCCAGTTGCCCGTTGATAGCCGCCAGCGCGCTTTGTGCGGCGGCTAGATCGGCATCGACGCCGCGCAGTTCCGCCCGGCTCGATTCCATCCGCTGCATCAGCGAAACGCCGCCCTGCGCCAGATCGGGATACTTGGCGTCAAACGCCGTGCGCCGCGCCTCGGCTTCTTCCAGCTGCTTCTGCCGGTCGGCCAGCTGTTTGTTCATGAAGTCCAAAGTCGAGGTCATTTCGCCCCGCCCGCCCGAAAGGTTTTCCTCGCGAAACAGGTCGATCATCTTTTGCACGATGTCCTGCGCCATGCGGGCACTGTCAGCGTCAGACAATTTGCCGTCGGTGGAAATCGCGCTGATCGTGAACAGGTTGTCCTGTTCACTGACAACCTTGATTGCCTTGCCCAAGCCGATGATCATCTGTTCCATCTGCTTGGGCGTGGTGACGCTCTCGCTCAGCTTGGTGGCGCGGATGACCTTTTCCATGTTGACCGCGCTGGTCAGCGTCTGGCGCACGCGCATGATTTCACGCTTGCGATCACCAACGCCAACGCCGATCTGCTCGGCCAGCGGATCGTCGAGCTGAACATAGATGCGCGCCTTGGATTCATAGCTGTTCGGTACGGTAGCCACGGCCAGCCAACCCAGCAGGCATACGCCCCAGGCGACCCCCAGCACCACCCAGCGGCGATGCCAAACGCTGTAGATCGCCGCGCGTAATTCTTCGAACATTGCGTTCATCTCAGAACGCGCTTTCGGGAATGATGATCACATCACCCGGCATCAGCATGACATTGGCCTTGCTCTCGCCCTTTTTGAGCAAATCGCCCAGCCGCAGCGCAAACTCGCGCTGGTGGCCGGTTTGCTTGTCGAAACGGATCAGCTTGGCCCGGTTGCCAGAGGCATATTCAGACAGCCCACCGACCGCGATCATCGCGTCGAGCAGCGTCATGTTGGCGCGGTACGGCAGCGAGGCCGGCTTGGTCGTCGCGCCTATCACGCGAACCTGCTGGCTGAACGTACCGGCAAATTTGTTGACGATGACCGAGACCAGCGGGTCCTGAATGTACTGCGAAAGCTGGAGTTTCAGGTCCTCGGCCAACATCGACGGCGTCTTGCCTACGGCAGGCATGTCAGTAATCAGCGGCGTAGTGATGCGGCCGTCCGGACGGACTTGCACCGATGCGCCAAGTTCCGGATTGCGCCACACGAACACGGTCAATTCATCAAGCGGACCAATAACATATTCCTCGCCCGGCCCTTCCTGCATCGACACGAAGGAAGCGGGCGGCAGTTGCGGACCGGTGCCGCTCGAGGCGCAGCCGCCCAGCATGAGACTTGCGACAGCACTCGTCGCCATCAGCTTTGCAAAGCGGTTCGTCGGCATTGGAACACCCGTGTTTGCGGCGAATCACCACGCGCAGGCGGGGATTTCATTCCCGAAACCGCACGTGGCACTCCGCCAGTTCACCCTCGGCTATCGCCAAAAAGGGTGAACATACCGTTAGCCTTAAGGCCATTGTTCGGGATTCAGGGGATTTTCTGGAGGTCGGTCCCGCAATGGGACGAGCGGAAACTCAATCGTGAATCAGCATCTCTCGCGCCGGTCCCTGCCCCAGAAACTGCGCCGGACTGGCGCTCGCCCCATAAGCCCCGGCACAGAATACAGCGACCAGATCGCCGACCTCCGCGCGCGGAAAACCGGCCTTGTCAGCCAGCCGGTCAAGCGGAGTACAAAGGCACCCAACCACGTTCGCCTCCTCCTCCACCGCCACACCAAACCTGCTGGCAATGGCCACCGGATAGTTCCTCCGCACCACGGTGCCGAAATTGCCCGAGGCGGCGAGTTGGTGATGCAATCCGCCGTCGCAGATCAGGAAAACTTCGCCGTGGCTCACCTTCCGGTCGACGATTCGCGTCAGGTAAATCCCCGCCTCACCTACCAGATAGCGGCCAAGCTCTATGCAGAACTGCGTATCGGCCAATTCGGGCGGGAGCGCGGCCAGTCGCTCGCGCAGCGCCGCGCCGACGCGTTCGACATCCAGCGGCACGTCGCCGGGAAAGTACGGGATGCCGAAGCCACCGCCCAGATTGCAGTGCGGCAGGGGCTCCCCGCTTTCGCGCGCCAGCCGCGCCGCTAGGTCCAATGTCTGGCCTTGCGTCTCGATAATCGCTTCGGCTGACAGCGCCTGACTGCCGGCAAATATATGAAATCCCCGCCATTCCGCGCCCGCCGCGATCACCCTGCGTACCAACGCGGGCACTCGCCCTGCATCGAGGCCGAACGGCTTGGCCCCGCCGCCCATCTTCATGCCAGAGCCTTTAAGATCGAAGTCCGGATTGACCCGGATCGCCAGACGCGGCGTGCGGCCTTTCCGCCCGGCAATCGCCAGCGCCCGTTCTGCCTCCGCCTCGGATTCCAGATTGATCGTCACGTCATGGCGGATGGCGGCGGCGAGTTCATCGTCGCGCTTGCCCGGCCCGGCAAAGCTGATCTGCTGCGGCGATACCCCGGCAGCAAAAGCCATCGCCATTTCCCCGGCGGAGGCGATGTCAAAGCCGTCCACAAGTTCAGACATCACTTCAAGAAGCGGGCCGTAAGGATTGGCTTTCAAGGCATAATGTATTTTCAACTGCTTCGGCATCGCGGCGCGTAGCTTGGCCACCCGCGCCGCCAGCATCCCGCGCGAATAGACGAACAACGGCGTCCCGCCTGCCTCAGCGACCAGTGCAGTCACGGGGCGCGAACCAATCGCCAGCACGCCGTCTATTGCGCTGTATCCTGCGGGTATCGGTCCAAGCGGCTTCATCCGGCAATCTCCAGCGTAATCTCTTGGGCCAATGCCGCTCGGTCGATCTTACCGTTCGGCCCGATAGGCATGGCTTCGCGCCAGTGAATTACCTTAGGCTGCATAAAATTAGGTAAATCCTGCATAAGTTTACGCGGCAATTCTGCCACAGGTGCTGAACTATCCGGAGCCGCGCGGACAATTAGATGCACCGCCTGTCCCAGCCGCTCATCCTTGACCCCCAGCGCCACTGCCTCAGTGACCAAACCTGTGGCCAGAGCCGCTTCCTCAACCTCTTGCGGGCTGATGCGGTTGCCTGCCGACTTGATCATCGCATCGTGACGCCCGGAAAAATAAAGCAAGCCATCAGCATCGCGCCGCACCCAGTCGCCAGACCACACCGCGATGCCGCCATAGCGCGAGGCGGCGGGTGCGGGCTTATAGCGTTCGGCGGTCCGCTCGGCGTCCTGCCAATAGCCGCCGGCGACCAGCGGCCCGCAATGGACCAGTTCGCCCTCCTCGCCGTCCGCCGCGACCTCGCCTGATGCGTTGATAACCAGAATTTCAGCGTGAGGGATGGCTTTGCCCATCGAAGTCGGGTGGCTGTCAATCAGCGCCGGATCGAGAAAGGTCGAGCGAAACGCTTCGGTCAACCCGTACATGGCGAACAGGCGCGCGGCGGGGAAAGTGGCGCGCAGGCGGCGCACCAGATCTGGCGTCAATGCGCCCCCGCTGTTGGTCAGCCGCCGCAGCTTCTCGGCCACTTCTACTGGCCAATCGAGTTCCGCCAGCTGCACCCACAGCGGCGGCACGGCGGCCAGTGTGGTGACGTCATGCCGGTCAATCGCCTTCACCACATCGCGCGGCGTCAGGTAATCGAGCGGCACGACGCTTCCTCCGGCAAACCACGTGCTGAACAGCTGGTTCTGGCCGTAATCGAACGACAGCGGCAAAACCGCCAATGTGACATCGACAGCGGCAAGCCCCAGATAATCGGCAACGCTGTCCGCCCCCAGCCACATGTTCGCATGGCTGAGCATCACCCCCTTGGGCCGCCCGGTTGAGCCACTGGTATAGAGAATCGCCGCCAGATCCTGCGGGTTGGCGCTGGACTGTGGCAATGCCTGACCCAGTTCATAAGCAGCCGCCAGCGAATCCGTTTCGCCCAGCAGACGGCAATCGGCAGTGGTATCCTCCGGCTCCAATGTCGCCAATCGCGCGGGCGAACCGATCAGCATCCGCGCCCCGCTATCCGCCAAAATATGATTGACTTGCGCGCGTTTGAGCAGCGGATTGATCGGCACATGCACCAGTCCAGCCCGCGCTGCGGCCAGAGGCATCAGGCAGGTCAGTTCGCCCTTCGCCGCCCAACTCGCCACCCTGGCCCCGGCCTCAGGCAGTTCGCGCGCCAGCCATCCTGCCAGCAAAGCGATACGCGATCTTAAATCCTTGTAGCTAAGCGTGCCCGAACGCAACACCAGCGCAGGCGCGTCGTCAGCCCCGGCCATCACCAGATGGTCAAGCGGGCGGGCGGTAACTACAGGTTGGGGCTGCACTTTGGCTTTAGGCTCCGGCAAGGATCTGGTTTCGGGTGATTGACGTAGAATATCATTCCGACTTGAGCAAAGCGTTAAGCGCGCCGGATATTGCCGCGCTGTTTGCTCAAGGCCGAACGCCATTTGACCGCGCGGAGTGGTTTGCCGGTCTGGAACGCGATTGCGGGCTGCAACCAATGGTGGCGGTGGCGCGTGGGCCGCAGGGGCTGGCGGTATTGCCGTTGCAGCAAGGTTCTGGCCAAGTCACCGGATTGGCAAACTGGTACAGTTTTCACCTGCGCCCGCTATCTTCACCTGACGCCGACGCAGATGCGCTGCTAGCGGCCATTGCGCGCGATCTCGCCCGCATGGCGTGGCGGGTGACACTGGCCCCGCTGCCCGATGAGGATGGATCAGCCAGCCTGCTCGAACAGGCATTCCGTTCTGCTGGCTGGCTTGTCCGCCGCGAAATTTGTGACACCAACCACATCTTCGAAGT
>JBDUBN010000107.1:0-7594 GCA_040004085.1 Novosphingobium sp. | reverse complement strand
ATTGCCAGTAGCCGTTCGGGCTGCGTGCCCATCACATCATGGGTGGCATCCAGTGCATGGTATTCCCAAGTGGGGTCGCCTTTTACCTTGTCGCTGAATCGGTTGAATGGGGTGGGCTGCCAGCCTGAGGCAAAGATGTAAATCTTGCGCGGCACCTTGGCCTCTTCGCCCGTGAAGTGCACCGGCTCGAGCAGCGTCAGCAAAGGGTGACGGCCGGCACGGGGGTCGGGTAGGCCGGGAAGCGGCTTGATCAGCCCTGGAGCATCCTTCTGACCATTGATATACCAGTCATGATCCCACTGACCGGTGATGTCCCACAGCGACTGACCGTCGCCCGGCAAGAATGCATCGATATAGACAAGCGCATCAATCCGCGCGCCCAACATTGTCGCAACGCCGGTGATGATCATGCCGCCATAAGAATGTCCGGCCAGAACAAAACGATCAAATCCTGCGGCTTTGGTCAGCGCCAGAACATCCGCAACATGGACGGACAGGTCGATCGCGGGATTGAGCTCCTTTGACCGCGAGCCGAGCCCGGCCAGCTGCGCGACCATGACCCGGTGACCCGCTTCGCGCAGATCAGCCGCCAGCCGGTCATAGGACCAGCCACCAAGCCAGGCACCGTGGACAAGGACATAGTCGGTCACAGACCGTGCCGCCGGTTGTAGTCGACGATCCATTCGACTGTCTTCACTATCCCCCCGAACGGATAGAAATGCAGCCGCACCGCCCCGTGTTCCGCGTTGAGGTTCCGCGCAAAGTCATTGACCAGCTTGTCAGGCCCGGCGCTGCCGAGCAGATTGGTGACCGATACGCCGTATTTCTTCATCACGCTGGTCGTTGCACCCACACCGCAGCGCGCGGCAAAGCGCAGCAGGGTCTTGATGCTGGCCGGGCCGGGAATGCCGACGCGCACCGGCGTGTCGATCCCCCGCTGGCGCAATTCGGCGAGCCAGGCGAGCACGGCACCGGGGTCGAAGCTGAACTGGGTCACGATTAGCCCCGCCATGCCGCGGCGCTCGATTTCCGCGATCTTGGCGGCCAGAACCTCCCAGCTTTGCTGCACTGACATGTTGGGGTGGCCCTCCGGATGGCCGCCAACGCCGATCGCCTTGATGCCAACGCGTTCGAAGGCACCAGTGGCAATCAGCGCCGAGGTATCGAAATAGGGGCCTTGCGGCTGTGGCGGGTCGCCAGCAACGATGAAGCAGCGGCTGACTCCGGCTTCGCGCACCACGGCCGCAAGGTAACCCTCAAAGTCGTCTTCCGAGGTGATCCGGCGCGCCGAAAAGTGCGGCATCGGCTCGAAGCCCAACTGCCGCACCGCAACCGCCGCCGCGACGCGCGCTTCCATTGCCTCGCCTGGCAAGAAGGTAATCGCAACCGGCGTTTCAGCCGGGACCAACGGCGCAGCGGCGGTCAGGGACTCGATGTCCTTGGCCGTCATCTCGATCGAATAGCCCTCGGTAGTGCCCACGGGCGCGCGCGCCCAGTTGGGATGAATCAGCGCCTTGCCCATGATACCTGCCTCCACGTCCAGACCAGCTCAACCGTGGCTGCGCCAGCCTTCTGCGTAAGTTTCTCGCGCGACGCGGCTATATGGCACCGGCGAGACGATCACGCGCACTTCGATCTGCTTGTGCGGCTCGACCGTGGTTTTGCGCGTGCCGCCGTTCTCTTCGCCCCAGACCACGCGCAGTTCGGTGCCGACCGGGATTTCGGGATCGATGGTGGCAAGGCTAAGCGCCTGCTTCTCGTTGTAGGAAAAGCCGGTGAACATCGACAGGCCGACCGTCTTGCCAGCGGCATCGATCACGCGGTCGTAGTTCGACGAGGCATAGTTCGCCAGTGGCACGTCGAAGAACTTGTACTGATCGCCATCTGGATTGAACAGCGAGGCCATGATCTTGGCCATGTCATCGGGGTTCCAGGCCAGCGTTACCTTCTTGCGCTGCACCGCCGGATCAATTGCTTCCAGCGCCTCGCGGCCATGGAAATCATGGTCAAACTTGACGAACGGGCCATAGCCCAGTTCCCACGGGTTGAGGTAATACTCCTCGATATTGTCCGCGACGAACGAACCGCCGATCGAACCGGTCGCCTCGTAGCTGTCCGCGCCCAGCCATTCGCGATAGGCCTTGAGCTTGTCGCCGGTGTAGATCGCCGGGAGAGGCGATGGGATCCAGCCCGATTCGAGCGTATTCGACGGATAGGCGCGGCTGCCGCACGGGATCAGGCCGAATTCCATGCCCGCCTCGAGAATCGCAGAGCGGATCTCTTCCTGCTCCGCATAGGGGCCCCAGATTTCGAGGCCCGGCGCGCCTGACATGCCGTGACGCAGCGTGCGCACAGTTTTGCCAGCGATGTTCATCGTGGCCATGTTGAAGAATTTGAGCTGTTCGAGCGGGCCGCCGTGCAGCTTCTCGATCACGTTCCAGGCCTGCGGGCCCTGGATCTGGAAACGCCATTCCTTGCGGGTGACCGGCTTGCCCATCGGGCGCATCGGCGAGCGGTCATCCAGCTCGATCTCGACATCATAGCCGCCGGTTGCACCGTGGTAGCGCAGCCAGTTCGAGGCCGGTGCGCGGCCGACGTAAGTGAACGATTGCTCGTCCTCCCAGAATATGATGCCATCTCCGATGACGTGGCCATAAGGCGTGGTCGGCACATATTGCTTGGCCTTACCTACCGTCCAGCCCTTCGAGCTGTTGATCATGGTATCGGACAGCAGCTTGCCCGCGTCTTTCCCGCGCAAGTAGAGGTTGACCATGTGGTGCGACTGATCGAACAGCACTGCCGAATGCTGCCAAGCCCATTGCTCCGAACGCCAGTTGGAAAACTCGGGCGCCACGACCGGATAGACGTATGCCCCCAGTTGCGAATTGCGCAACAGCTCGACCGTGTCACCCGCCTGCGTGAGGACATCCTCAAGGGTGCGTCCAGACATCAATGCTTCTCCCACATTTATTCGATAGGCAACGCATACCAAAGTTTGTATGTAACACAAACAATAATTGAACGAGAGAGGTGCCGATGACCCGTGAAACGCTGACCTTCAAGCTGTCATGCCCAGACAAGCCCGGCCTGGTCGCCGGAGTGACCCGCATCCTGGCGGACAACGGCGGCAACATCCTCGAGGCGGAGCAGTTCAACGATACCGAATCAGAGCGCTTCTTCATGCGGCTGGTGGTCGAACAGCTGGGCGGTGCCGGCCCCGACTTGTTCGCTCGGAACTTTGCGCCATTCGCTGCCGAGAACGCGATGGACTGGTCCCTGCGCAGTTCGGCCGAGCGGCGCAAAGTGCTGTTGCTGGTCTCCAAGTTCGATCACTGCCTTGGCGATTTGCTGTACCGCCACCGCATCGGTGAGCTGCCGATGGACGTGGTCGGCATCATTGGCAATCACCCGCGCGAGGCACTCAAAATCTCGCTGATCGGTGACACGCCATATTTCCATTTGCCGATCACCAAGGAGACCAAGCCAGCGCAGGAAGCCCGGATCAAGCAGGTGGTCAACGAGACCGGCGCCGAACTGGTAGTGCTGGCGCGCTATATGCAGATCCTCTCGGACGATCTGGCGTCCTTTCTTTCGGGGCGCTGCATCAACATCCATCACTCGTTTCTGCCGGGCTTCAAGGGTGCCAAGCCCTATCATCAGGCCCATGCTCGCGGGGTGAAAATGATCGGTGCAACCGCGCATTATGTCACCGCCGACCTCGATGAGGGGCCGATCATTCATCAGGATGCTGAAGCCGTAACCCACGCCGACACCCCCGAAGCCATGGTCCGCAAGGGCCGCGACATAGAACGCCGCGTACTGGCCGAGGCGGTCCGCCTACACCTTGAAGATCGCGTGCTGCTTAATGGTAGCCGGACAGTGGTGTTCGGCGGCTAGAGCATCGTGCTGAAAAGTGGGAACCGGTTTTCAGATTTTAACGATGCGGCAACAAATAGTTAGAGCGGGCGACTGCGTCAGATTTAACGCAGCCCGCTCTAGACTCTATCCGCCCGGTCCAAACCTGGGTTGCGTTGACATTTAGTTCAGTCCGAGTCGAAAATGGTGATTTTCCGTGACCCGGAGCGCAGCGGACTTGATGTCCGTGAGCACCGGAAGCACGGAGAATAGCCATTTGCAGGCCGGTATAGGCTGAATGTCAATGCAACCTAACGCGCGTGTCCGGTAAAGGTCCTGAGCGCCGGGTCGGTATGGTCAGGCATGGCGAGTGCTGCAGTGACGCCAGGCCGGGCCGTTACCCGCTCACGCCAATCAATCAGACGCGGATATTTCGTCTCCACCCCAAGTTCGGGGAACATGCGCTCAACCATCATGCCGCAGTGAGAGTAGAAATTGGCATCCGCCGTGGTAAACATGTCTCCAGCCAGCCAAGGCGTCACGGCTAGCTGGCTCTCCACTTTGGCACAGGCATAAGCAATCTTCTCAAGCGCATTGGCCAGGTCCGCTTCGGAAAAACCTGACCGCGCGGTGGCCCATTTCTTGCGCTGATCCGGCAGCGGGATGCGTTCGAGCAAATCCTCGAAGTGCCCATCTTCAATCGAGCGGGCAATGACGCCGACCATGCGGTGCCAGCCGTGCATTGAGACGTGGTTCGTCACATGTTCATCGACGAACTTGTTCCAGTAACGCATCCTTGCGGCACCCAGAGGATCGCGCGGACGCAGCGGCACTTCGGGAAACGCGTCTTCAAGGTATTCATTGATCACCGTAGTGTGAGTAATCACAGCCCCGTCATGCACCAGAACGGGCACCTGGCCCTCGGGATTGAGCTGCAAAAACCATTCCGCATGCTGCTCAAACTTGTGCAGGTTGACGTAGACACTCTCAAACGCGAGCCCCTTTTCGTGGAGGCAGATCATCGATTTGAGCGAGTTGGCGGCCGGCTCCGCATGGTAATAGGTCAGTGTCATAATCGATTCCTAAAGCATCAATGTTCCAAGCAGGCCGCCATCCACCGCCCAGCTCTGGCCGGTGACATGGCTCGCATCGTCTGAAAGCAGGAACGCAGCCACTTTGGCGCATTCAGCGGCCGAACCTATTCTTCCCTGCGGCGTGCGGGCAGCCATGGCGGCGCGGCCTTCATCGGGCAGAATGTCCAGCATCGGCGTATCGATAAAACCAGGGAGCAGGCAATTGCAGCGCAGGCCCGAGGCGGCGACTTCGGCCGCAACTGCGCGGGCCAGGCCAAGCACGCCATGTTTGGCGACGACATAGGCGGCATTGCCGGCCATGCCGCGGGCCGATGCCAGGCTGCCGGTGAGCACAATCGACCCACTGCCGCGCGTGATCATGGCTGGCAGAATGTGCTGAACTGCCCAGAACTGTGAACGCAAGTTAACGGTCAGCACATGCTCGAAGCTATCCTCGGGATAATCGCAGATGCTGGTAAAGGTGCCGCCGCTCGCCGCGTTGAGGAACAATCCATCAATATCGCCGTGATGGGCGATTGCCGCATCGAGCGCAGCCACGAGTTCGGCCTTGTCGCCGACATCAGCGACATGGGCAAAGGCACCTTCACCCAGTTCGGCGCAGACCTGCACCAACAACTCCGCGCGGCGGGCAATCAACGTCACCTTTCCCCCGCCCGCAATCACGCACCCGGCAGTAGCGCGGCCGATGCCGGTCGAAGCACCGGTGATAACCACATGCTTGCCGGAAAAGTCGCTCACGGCAGGCCCAGAACACGGGCCGCGTTGTCTTTCATGATGCCGGGCATGACCTCGTCCTTGAAGCCGACGCCCTTGGCCGCCTCGATCCACTTCGCCGGGTGGATCAGCGGGAAGTCAGACCCGAACAGCATCTTTTTGCGCAGCTGCCCGTTGGCATAGGTGATGACCTGAGGCGGAAAATACTTCGGCGACCAGCCCGATAGGTCGATGAATACGTTTTCCTTGTGCAGCGCCATCGACAGGCTTTCATCGACCCACGGCCAGCTGGGGTGGGCGAGGATGATCTTCATGTCAGGGAAATCGACCGCAACGTCATCGACCAGCATCGGCCGGCCCCATTTCAGCCGCACCCCGCCGCCGCCGCGCATGCCGGTGCCCATGCCCGAGTGGCCGGTGTGGAAAATCGCCGGCAGCTGGTGCTCGGCGATCACCTCGTAGATTGGATAGGCGATGCGGTCCGCTGGATCGATGTCCTGCATGATGCCGTGGAACTTGAAGCCGCGCACCCCGTGGTTCTCGACCAGATCGCGGGCTTCCCTCGCGCCGAGTTTGCCCTTGTGCGGATCGATCGAGGCGAACGGGATGCAGATGTCCGAGTGTTCGGCGGCGAAATCGGCAATCTCGTAGTTGGACACGCGCTTGGCCCCGATCGCACTCTCGCAATCGACCGTGAACATGCAGAAGGCAATCTGCTGGTCGCGATAGATCTGCGCGATCTCCGGCATTTTGGGCCGTTCGCGCGGGGCCTTGAAATAAGCGCTGGCGGCATCGAAAAACCGGCCCATCACCGGGTCTTCGGGATCGTGGCACGAAACTTCGGCGTGGACGTGCACGTCGATGGCTTTGATTTTGGCAAGGTCGATCGGCAAGTGGCTTCTCCCTGGACCCGGTCCTCACCTCGCGGCGAGGACCGGTGCGGTATTCCGGGTGTTATAGCTGGATGATCACCGACTTGGTTTCAAGGTAGGCATCGATGCCCTGTTGGCCCTGTTCGCGGCCGATGCCCGATTCCTTGTAGCCACCGAATGGCAGCGCCGTATCGATCACCCCATGGCAGTTGCCCCAGACAGTGCCCGATTTGATCTTCGAGGCCAGCTTGTGCATCGTCGCGACGTCCTTGGTCCATACGCCTGCACCTAGGCCGAAGCACGAATCGTTAGCCGCCTTGGCCACCTCGTCAAGATCATCAAAGCGCTGGGCGACCACGACCGGTCCGAAGATTTCCTCACGCACCACGCTCATTTGCGGGTTCACGTTCACGAGAATGGTCGGGTTGACGTAATAGCCATCCGCCACCGGTGCATCGCCGCCGCACGCGACGCTGGCACCATCGCGCTTGCCCGCCTCGATATAGCCCATCACGCGGTCAAACTGTTCTTTGGAAACCAGCGGCCCGCAGTGCCCGGTCGGATCGAGCGAGGGGCGCGGTGCCCAGAACGCCGAAGCTGTCGCGACCCCCTCAATCACCTGATCGAAGATCGAACGGTGCGCGAACAGCCGCGAACCGGCGACGCAGACCTGGCCCGAATTAAAGAAGATCGCGCCTGCCGCCCCCGGTGCCGCCGTCGCCACATCGACATCGGGCATTACCACCACGGGCGACTTGCCGCCCAGTTCAAGCGTCACGCGCTTCATGCTGGCAGTGGCGTTCCGGTTGATGAGTTTGCCAATCTCGGTCGAGCCGGTGAAGGCAACCTTGTCGACATCAGGGTGCTTGACCATGCGATCACCTGCGGTGTGGCCGTTGCCGGTAATCACATTGATCACACCGGCCGGAAAGCCCGCCTCGACCACCAGATCGGCCAGGCGCAACGCGGTGATGCTGGTCTGCTCGGCCGGCTTGAGCACCAGAGTGCAGCCCGCTGCCAGCGCCGGAGAGATCTTGAGACAGGCCATCAGCAGCGGGA
>JBDUBN010000106.1:0-7596 GCA_040004085.1 Novosphingobium sp. | reverse complement strand
ACGTCGAACACCACGGCGTCGATGTTTGCAGGTGATTCGGAATCGTGCAGCGAAACAGACATCTTCGAAGCTCCAACAACATCGGCCCGCACTCCGGTCTGGAGGCGGGCCGTTGTCAGGTTGGCGGCCTTGCGGCCTGCCTCAATGATTAGCCCTGACGCGCCTTGAAACGGCGGTTGGTCTTGTTGATCACATAAGTGCGGCCACGGCGGCGGATAACCCGGTTATCCCGGTGACGACCCTTGAGTGACTTGAGGCTGTTACGAATCTTCATGATTTCCTCGCGCGGTAACAAACCGCATAAATTTGAAGCCGCGCCGTTAAGGGTAGCGTGGCGGGAAGTCAACCGGAGTCAGAGGTTAGGAGAGATTTGTTCGCGCAGAGACGCGGAGGAAGCAGAGGACGCAGAGGGGTTGCGCTTGTGGCGCAGCCACCTCAAAGTTATGCTTTGCGGATTGACCGGTAAATCAGATTTTGAACGGCCTTCGGCAAAACAAAACCTCTCTGCGCTCTCTGCTTCCTCTGCGCCTCTGCGAGAACCCTCTTGCTACGACCTCACCTCCCCCAGCCGCCGCTCCCAAGCCAAAGCATGGCCGACAATCACATCAAGGTCGGCGAATTTAGGCTCCCACGGCAGCGTTGCCTTGATCAGGCGGTTGTCGGACACCAGCGCGGCGGGATCGCCAGCCCGGCGGGGCTCCATGCGGCGGTCGATCTTCAGATTGGTCACCCGGTCCACTGCGTCCAGCACTTCCAGCACTGAAAAGCCCCGGCCATAACCGCAATTCATCGTCAGCGAGGCAGTGGGCGCGGCAATCAGTTCCTCCAGCGCCAGCACGTGCGCTGCGGCCAGATCCGACACATGGATGTAATCGCGCACCCCGGTGCCGTCAGAGGTGGCAAAATCAGTGCCAAACACGCCGACATGACTGCGCTTGCCCAGTGCCGCCTCGACCGCAACCTTGATCAGGTGAGTCGCCCCGGCGGTCGATTGCCCCGACCGCGCTTGCGGATCGGCTCCGGCGACGTTGAAGTACCGCAGCGCGCAATAGTTGATCGGATGGGCTTTGGCGGTATCGGCCAGCATCACCTCGGTCATCAATTTCGACATGCCGTAGGGGTTGATCGGCAAGAGCGGGCTAGTTTCGGACACCGGCGAGGTTTCCGGCTCGCCATAGGTCGCTGCCGTGCTGCTGAAGATGAAATGCGGCACTCCGGCAGCCACCGCAGCGGCGATCAGCGCCCGGCTTTTGGCGGTATTGTTGTGATAATACTTGAGCGGGTTCTCCACCGATTCGGGCACCACGATCGACCCGGCAAAGTGCATCACCGCCCGCGTGCCCTGCTCGGCAAAAATCCGCGCCAGCAGGTCGCCGTCCTCGATGTCGCCTTCATAAAGCGGCACGCCGTCGGGGATGGCAAAGCGGAAACCCGTCGTCAGATTGTCGATCACCGCGACTGGCCAGCCATTGTCTTTCAGCGCCAGCACGGCATGGCTGCCGATATACCCGGCACCGCCGGTCACCAGTACGGGGAGCTTGTGGCTCATCGCGCGAATCACTTTCTGTGGAATATCAGTCATGTCACATAGCATCTGAGTGCCATAAGCGGGTTAACGCACATCCCGCCCCAATGGTCCATTCATGGTGCAGCAAGCCGGGAGGGCCCGTCACCCGCGAAGGCAGCGCCAAATGGACCGAAGGCATGATCGCCGCCCGACTGGCGCAAGCGCTGTTCGCCGAGTTCCCCGGTAAGTCAGGCGAAACCAAGACGGCGCTGCGCTAGGCGAGTGTTTGCTTGAATTCGCGCCCGGCAGCGGCCACTCTCCCCTGCTCCGCTGCGAAAGTTTACTGACATATGAAGCTAAGGTCCACCGCTCCGCTGATCGCGCTTCTGGCGCTGGGCGGCTGCATTGCGCCGACCGGGCCGGTGCAGGTCACGCGCTTTCACGCCGCCGACGTTGCGCCGCTGGGGCGCGGCAGCATTGCGGTTGAACCAGCAGCTGGCATGGACGGCAATTCTCTGGAACTGAGAAGCTTTGAAGCCGCCGTCGCCCGCCAGTTGCAGGTGATCGGCTATACCAATGTCGCGAACGGCGGCGAACAGGTGGCATTGGTCAAGCTGTCCCGCAGCACTTACCGCCCGGCCAGATTGCGTGGTCCCGTCAGCGTCGGAGTTGGCGGATCGACCGGCAGTTATGGCTCCGGAGTTGGCCTGGGCATCGGCATCGACCTGTCCGGCCCGCCGCCAGAGCAAGTCGACACCGAACTGGCCGTCACCATCAAGGACCGCAAGTCAGCGGCGGTGCTGTGGGAAGGCCGCGCCGCTTTTACCGTGCGCAGCAGTTCGCCGCTGGCAGACACCCAGCTCGGCGCGGCGAAACTGGCTGAGGCTCTGTTCAAGGGGTTTCCCGGCAACTCGGGCGAGACGATCGAAGTCAAATGAGAGAGATTCAGATTCACTCGGATTTCGATTCGGGCAACATCGAAGTCCTCGCCATCGACGGCGCCGAAGCGCGGCTGGCGATCCGCAAGGACAAGGACTCCGATTTCTTCCAGTGGTTCCATTTCCGCGTCTCCGGCGCAAAAGGCCGCGAATTGACGCTGAAACTGACTGGATTGGCCGCCTCTGCCTATCCCGGCGGCTGGACTGGCTACCGCGCGGCAGTGTCGGAGGACCGGGAATACTGGGGGCGCGCCGCCTCCACGTGGGAGCCCGACGCAGATAATGGCACCTTAACCGTGCGCTATCGGCCCCTTAATGACGTGGCATGGTTCGCCTATTTCGCGCCATACTCGATGGAGCGCCACCACGACCTGATCGCGGCGGCGGCGGGGGAGCCCGGCGTGGACTACCGCTGCCTTGGCACCTCATTGGACGGCCAGCCGATTGACTGCCTCGAACTCGGCACCGGCCCCAGCCAAGTGTGGCTGATCGCCCGCCAGCACCCCGGCGAATCGATGGCCGAATGGTGGATGGAAGGCGCGATTGAACGGCTGACTGATCCCGCAGACCCATGGGCGCACAGGCTTTTGCAACAGTGCCGCTTTCACATTGTCCCTAACGCCAACCCCGACGGATCGCGGCGCGGGCACCTGCGCACCAACGCGGCCGGGGTAAACCTCAACCGCGAATGGGCGGAACCGAGCGCCGAACGCTCACCCGAAGTCGTGGCAATCCGCGATGCGATGGACGCCAGCGGTGTCGATTTCGCTATCGACGTCCACGGCGACGAGGCGATCCCGCACGTGTTCTTGGCGGGTTTCGACGGCATACCATCATGGACCGAGGAGCAAGGCGCAGGCTATTACCGCTACCGCGAGATCCTCACCCGCCGCACTCCCGATTTTCAGACCAAGCGCGGTTATCCGGTGGCCGGCAAAGGCCGCGCTAACCTGACGATGGCGACCAACCAAATCGCCGAACGGTTCAGCAGCGTGGCGATGACTTTGGAAATGCCGTTCAAGGACAATGACGACCTGCCCTGCCCGGAGCAAGGCTGGAGTCCGGAACGCAGCCAGAAGATGGGCCGCGATTGCATTGCCGCGCTGGGTGAATGGCTGGCGGAGCGGGGGTAATATCAACCGCCAAATGCCCTAACCCGTTTTCGTCATCCGCGCGAAGGCGGGGGCCCATCTCGGGCATTGGTTCTGAATTCCACGGTTGGGAGATAGGTTCCCGCCTTCGCGGGAAAGACGAGCCTAATGTTTGGGCATAAGCCCTCTCAGCTCTCCAGCAACATGCTATAATCGCGCATGAATTCCTGACAGCGGCTGTTTATCACCATCAGCCGGTCGTCCGCCGTCAGCCCCAGCTTACGCCGCAGCATCCGCACCACCGTAGTCTGGCTCGGTCCGGCCATCTGGTGCACGGCGGCCAGCACTTCGGGATTGTGCGAGAAGTTGCCGTCGATCAGCACGTCCAGATTCTGCGGGTGATAGCCAAAGCCCATGAACACCACGCGTTGCGATTTCAGCATCGCATTGCGCACCCCGGTCAGCGCATTGCGGTCCGCCATCAATTCGCCATGCGTGCGCAGGCTCGAAATCAGGCTGAGCATGTTCCATGGGGTATCGTTGCCCCACTCCACATCCGGCCCCTCGCCCTGCTGCCAGGGCAGACGGCCGATGGTGCCATAAGGATGGACGATATTGAGCGTTGCCGCGACAATCCGCTGCGCCTCAACCAGCGTCATGCCATAGGCCGTCATCAGCGCGTAAGGCAGGAAGTGTTCGATCGAGCGATCGTAATTGAACGACACGATCGACAGGTTGTCAAAGCACTGCTCCACCTTCGATCGCGGTACGCCGGAGGTGATCAGGCGGCCCAATTCGACCAGCCAGTAATCGCCGATCAGCAACGGCAACTCGCCCTCGATCTTGGGCTCAGGACGAAGGCTGGCCTTGGCCTCGCCCTGACAGATATAGTGCATGATCGCCAGCTTGCCGCACAGCGTGACCAGCGGATTATCGTCATTCTGCTCGATGATCGTGTCGATCATCTGCCCCAGCCGCGTAGCGACACGCAGGCGCTCAGTCGCGGCGTAGAGCTTCTCCAGATCGTGGCCGGGACGCTCACCCAGCTTGTTCAGATAGCGCAGCAGCGCCGAGCTGTCTTTCGACATCCGCTCGCCGCCAAAGCGGTAAAAGTCGTAGCCCGAGGCAATGCGCTCCAGCAGTTCGGCGCTGCTGGGCATCTGCAAGTCGCAACTCGCCCCGGCCCCGACGACCAACGTGGTTTTGGTCCTGATCATCGTGAAATAGGTTGCCGTTCTTTGCCCAATGCGCCGCCACAGGATGCCCGCGCCAAGCGTTCGTCATATGGGCGAATGGTTAACCTTGCGATAAAGTCGCCGGTCCGAAGGCGTGGGGCAGCAGTTCCGAAAGCCGCAGTTCCAGCACGGATTCACCGCCCACGCACCACACCAGTGGATCGGTCCCGCCAAGCTGCGCCAGTTCACTCAACACCTGCCGGCAACGTCCGCACGGCGTGACCGGTAGCGTACTGGTCGTGCCGATCACCGCCACCGCAACCAGTCCGCCGCGTTTGCCAAGGTTCATCGCCGCCGCGACCGCCGCAGTTTCCGCGCAGAGCGATAATCCGTAACTGGCGTTCTCGACGTTCGCCCCACTCACGACCGACCCATCGGCAAACCCCAGTGCCGCGCCAACAGGAAAGCGCGAATAGGGCGCATAGCCTCTCGCCGCTGCGGCGCGGGCTGCGGCAATCAAACTGTCGCGGTCCATCGTCATGGCTGCACCACCACCCAGCGCAGCGGCTCCTCGCCCGCCTCAGTATCGAGCGCCGAATTGGCCGTCCACATCGTCCACGGCCTGCCCGCATAGTCCGGTTCCAGCCGATCGCGCACCAGCCACAAGTTGCGGTCAAACGCCGAGGCAAGGCCATAGCGTCGCTGGAAAGCTGGCGTCACCTTCAGCAGTATCCGCTTGCCGGTGTGTGTTTCGATCTGGTTGAGGAACGTCATCAGCTCGCTTTCCACCGCAGAATCGCTGACTTTCACTGGGCAATCGTCAGCCGTGCGGTCCAACTCCACCGCGGGCGGCAACATTTTGTCGTCGCGCGGCACCACAGTGACGAAATTGGCCGCCTGCCGCTCGGCTGGCTGGCAGGGATCATACAAGTGCACCGCGCCGACTTGCAAATGCGCGGCGCGCGCATCCTCAAGGTTCTGGACGAAAGCCGGATCGCGGGCGAAGGCACTTGCGCTAGCATCCAGATAGACAAAGTCAGCCCCGATCGCGCGGATAGCCGTAAAGTCCACCTTGCCGTCTCGGACGCTCAATTCCGCGCCCTGCATCCGGTAAGCGGCGCGCGGCGGGGTCCAGTGGCGCAGATGCCGGTACAGCGCGGCGCCGCCGACCAGCAGCGCCAGCAAGCCCAGCGCCGCCAGTCGCAGCCGCCACGGCTTGCCGTTCTTTCGTGCCATCGGATGCGAACCCTTTTCGACCTAGCCCCGGATATGCAGAACGCAGACCAGCGTAAACAGCCGCCGACAGGTGGCGAAATCGGTTTCCACTTTGCCCTCCAGCCGCTCCAGCAGCATCTCGGAAGCATGGTTGTGGACGCCGCGCCGGGCCATGTCGATGGTCTCGATCTCCGCCGCCGAAGCCTTGCGCACCGCTTGATAATACGAATCGCATATGGCGAAATAGTCGCGGATCGACCGGCGAAAGCGGCCCAGCCCCAGAATCAGCGTTTCCAGCAAAGCGCCGTCCTTGTCGCCATTCTTAGGCTCGCAAATATCCATCACCAGCCGCCCGTCCTGCACCGACAGCTTGAGATGGTAAGGCCCATGATGCCCGGCGGCATAGGCCCGCAGTGGCTTGAAAGCGTTTTCCTCAATCAGGTCGAAGATCGCGATCCGGCGCTCCTGCTCGATATCGGCGTTGCGCCACAGAATCGTCGCGTCGTCGAGTTCGATTTCACTGATGCGCGGCCCGGTCATGCGGCGGGTGTCTTGCAGATGCAACATTGCAGGGCAAGCGCAGACTTCCCGGAGCCGATGCTCGGATATTGTGCGCAACGGCGCGGGCAATTCTCCCCGCTATCCACAGGGTAAACATAGCCTGAGCGGATTGCGAAAGCGGCGCGATCGGCGCATTGCTCCGCGCCTGATATGACCGAACAAGCTCTCCTTCTTCGCCCCGATGCGTCGGACGTTCCCGGCATGCGCACGCTGCCCGCCAATATCGAGGCGGAGGCGGCGTTCCTTGGCGCGATCCTGATCGACAACCGAGTGCTGGAAGAACTGGGCGTGCCGCTGCGTCCCGACCACTTTTTCGAACCTGTCCACGGCAAGATTTTCGAGCGCGTCACCCAGTTGCTGGACCGCAAGGCCGTGGTCACCCCGGTCACCCTGCGCCCCTATTTCGAGGCCGACGAGGCGCTGAAGGCATTAGGCGGCGTCACTTATCTGGCGCGGTTGACAGCCGATGGTCAGGGCCTGCTTGCCCCGCGCGAACTGGCCGAACAAGTCTATGAACTCGCCCTGCTGCGCGAACTGGTGGTGGTGGGCCGCAACCTTGTTACCAAGGCGATGGACACCTCTGAAAGCGTCGCCCCGCTTGAACAGATCGAGCAGGCCGAATCGGCGCTCTACGCCGTGGCCGAAGGGGCATCGACGCAAAGTCAGGCGCAAACCTTTGGCGAGGCGACACGCACCGCGATCATGGCCATCGAAAAGGCGCTCAATTCAGGCGGCCACATCGCGGGCAAGACCACCGGCTTTACCAGCATCAACGAGAAGATCGGCGGCCTGCACGATTCCGATCTGATCATCCTCGCCGGACGTCCGGGCATGGGCAAGACCGCGCTGGCAACCAACATTGCGTTCAACACCGCCAGCCGTTTGCTCAACGATCTGGCGGGAGGGATCGAGGAAAGCGCCTCGGTCGGCGCGGCGGTGGCGTTTTTCAGCCTCGAAATGAGCGCCGACCAGCTTGCCACACGTATTCTGGCGGAAAGCTCGGGCATCAGCAGCGAATCGCTGCGCATGGGCAAGATCAGCCGCGACGATTTCCAGCAACTCTCCTTCGCCAGCCAGCGTCTGGCCGAACTGCCGCTGTTCATTGACGA
>JBDUBN010000489.1:0-2288 GCA_040004085.1 Novosphingobium sp. | reverse complement strand
TGGCTGGAGCAAATCGGGTGGACGGTGGAGGGCATCGTCGAAAGCCCGATCACCGGCCCTGAAGGCAATGTCGAGTTCCTGATTTCAGCGGTTCGGCAATAGTCCCGAAAAACTGTGCCAAATCGGAAACTTGGCCGTTTCACGAACAAGTTGCCAGTTTCCTGACTGCGCGCCAGTATCGGTCATGAATTGCACACCCGAATCGCGTGTCCGCAACATTAGGCCGATGAACGCATGAACATAATTGCCTCCCCCGGCCAATTGCGCGCCTCTTTCATGCGGTGGGCGCTGGTGCTGGTGCCGCTGGTGCTGTTGCTGGGCTTTGTTTCGGGCGTGATTTCGGGCAGCGCGGCTGAGAATCCGTGGTTCGCCGGACTGAACAAACCGGCGATCTATCCGCCGCCCGCGACCTTCGGGATTATCTGGTCACTGCTCTATCTGATGATGGGAATTGCGCTGGCTATGGTGGCGGCGGCGCGCGGAGCGGCGGGGCGCGGCGTGGCCTTGGCGGTGTTCGCGGTGCAATTCGTGCTGAACTTGGCGTGGTCGCCGCTGTTCTTTGCCATGCATGAGATTTCTAAGGCACTATACTTACTGATTGCCATCGACATTGCAGTGCTGGCTACCGTCGTCCTGTTCGCACGGGTGCGACGGCTCACGCTGTTGCTGTTACTGCCCTATCTGGCGTGGGTGCTGTTCGCCACGGTGCTCAACTGGCAGTTTCTTGAGGCGAACCGCCAGTTTGACGGTATGCCCACCGCCAATTCGGTGACGCGGGTGGTGTTTTAAGTTTGGGCCTTGCAGCCGGGCTCGGGGCAGCCCATTTAGGGGACATGCAAAGCGAAAACCCCCTGCTCGCCGATTTGGTCAAACTCATGAACAGCGCCGCTGGCACTGTCGCCGGAATTGGCCGCGAAGCCCGCGATTCCGCCCGCGAAAAGCTGAAGGAAACGATGGGCGGCTTTGACTTCGTGTCGCGCGAAGAATTCGACGCAGTGAAGGACATGGCAGCCAAAGCGCGCGAGGACAGCGAACTGCTGAAAGCGCGGCTGGCAGTGCTTGAGGCCAATCTGGCGACCAAGGCTGCTGCTGCGAAACCTGCAGCGCCAAAGAAGTGACGGCCGGCGCGTTCAACTGACGCGCGCTTTGAAATGCAGCACCTGAGCGCCTCCGCCATCGTTTGCGCCACCCGGCCGCATGGCGAAACGGCCGTGATTGTCCGGCTGCTCACGCGCGAACATGGTATGTACGCCGCCTATATTGCAGGTGGACGCGGGCGGCAGTTGCGCCCCGTACTGGTGCCGGGCAACGTGGTCGCCGCCGAATTTTCCTCCCGGTCCGAAAGCCAGTTGCCGTTCGTGCGGGTGGAACTGGTAGAGAGCCGGGGACCGTGGCTGGGCGAACCCCTGGCGGCCGCCGCGATCAATTGGGCCACCGCGCTTGCCGCCACAGCCCTTCCCGAACGCCAGCCCTACCCACCGCTGCATCAGGCCCTCGCCGCCCTGCTCGATGCAGTGTGCCTTGCCCCATCCGCGCGCGGCTGGGCGGCGGCGCTGGCGGGGTACGAGGCGCTGCTTCTGCGCGAACTCGGCTATGGCGACACTGACTTACGCCCCCATTCGGACGATTTCCCCGCAATTCTTGCCGCGTTGGACCGACTGGGGCCGCTGCTGGCGCGCTACGTGCTTGCCGATCGGCATTCGGGTGTTAAGGGGACCGATATCATGGCGGCGCGGGCGATCCTGAGGGATCGGCTAGGCAAAATCGCGTCGTGAACTTTGGCTGACGTGAGGGCAATATGAAGATTGCGGTTTTTGCAGGCGACGGCATCGGTCCGGAAGTAACGGCACAGGCAGTGCGCGTGCTCAAGGCGCTGGGCTTGCCAGACCTTGAACTCACCGAAGGCGACGTCGGCGGCGCGGCATGGCGCAAGCACGGCCATCCGCTGCCCGCCGTAACGCTCGACATCGCCCGCGCTGCCGACGCGATCCTGTTTGGTGCCGTCGGCGATTTTGAATGCGACAAGCTGGAACGCCATTTGCGCCCCGAACAGGCCATCCTCGGCCTGCGCAAGGAACTGGGCCTGTTCGCCAACTTGCGCCCGGCCAAGGTGTTCGCCGGATTGCAGGACTTGTCATCGCTGAAGTCCGAAGTGGCCTTGTCGATCGACCTGCTGATCGTCCGCGAGCTGAACGGCGATGTCTATTTCGGTGAAAAGGGCACGAAAGTGCTGCCCGATGGCCGCCGTCAGGGCTGGGACATGATGTCCTATGCCGAAGACGAAGTGC
>JBDUBN010000105.1:0-7647 GCA_040004085.1 Novosphingobium sp. | reverse complement strand
TTCAGCAGTTTGGGAATCCCCGACGTGAGTCAGCTTCTCCGCACGTTGGTATAAGTATGACCAACTGTTATGCCATTGCCTCAAGGATATCCTTGATGGCGACAAACGCGAAGCAGACCGAGCTATCTGCCACGCCATATGGCAGGAACAGATCGTCGCCGACGCGGATTGCACCGCATGTATAGACGACATTGGGCACATAGCCTTCACGGTCCTCATCGGCAGCTGACAGAAGCGGGTTAGGTGTGCGACCTATCACCTTTGAAGGGTCTGCTTTGTCGAGCAACGCCGCGCCGATGGAATATTTGCGCATCGCACCTACACCGTGGGTGAGGACCAGCCATCCTTCATCCAGTTCGATTGGTGCGCCGCAATTGCCAATTTGCACGAGCTCCCAAGGAAACTTGGGTTCGAGGAGCAATTCTCCGCCTTCCCATTCGTCTAGCTTGTCCGAACGCAGCAGATAGAGATTTTTGCCATCCTGACGCCCGATCATCAGAAACTGGCCGTCCACCTTGCTTGGGAACAGAGCCATGCCCTTATTGCGACCTGCGCTGCCCTTGATCGGGGTGAGAGTGAAATCCTGGAAGTCGCGGGTGCGCAGCAGCTCGGAACGTATGTCGCGCCCACTATACGCCGTATAGGTGCCGATCCATTCGCTTTCGCCGCTGTCACGAATGAATTCGACCAGTCGCAGGTCTTCCAAACCATTGCGCTGCGCCTCAGTGATCGGGAAGATGACTGTGCCGGAAATGCTGCTTTCGCGGTGCCTGTAGAGTGATACTGTGTCAGCGGGTTTGTCTGCCCGGTGTTTGCCCAGCATCGCTGCAGTGGCAAAAGGTGGTTGGGCAAGTAGCGCCAAATTGCGGCCTGCGGAGATAATCCCCTCGCGAAAGGCAATGGTCGAGATATGACCTTCCCCCACAGCGCGCAGGGAGATCAGGATGCGGACACTGTCAGGCTGCAGCCCCGACTGATCGGGATGGCGCACCACACTTGGATTCATCAGCGCGGCGGCAGAAAAACTGTATTCATGGCAGAAATAAGCGCCGATCAGGCGGCGCGTCTCCCGCTTCACCACCTGCCCGGCCAATCCAAGCCGGGGTTCGATCTCCGTGTAACGATCATCGAAGACCTTTTCCAGCTGCCAGTGACGACCATCAAAATCGTGTAAGACAAAGCTGAGCTCGGCGCGCACCGTGCGCTGGTCGAGCGCCAGGATATCCCGCGCGAGTTTTTGCACGCGTTCTAGGTCCGGTCCGGATGCCTGCCACGCAAGGTGAAACGGTCGTACAACTACACGTGACGGATCGGCATTGAGCCGCAATTCGTGGTGGACCAGATCAATCACGCGCAAGCACGCGGTCGCTTCGCCAGTAAATCTCGCATCGCACATGTCGCGAGCTGATACGCCAGCACCGATTCTGCGCCTTCGTTCAGATTGAGCCCGCGCGGGTTGATCCCGTCACGGCAGGTGCCGCTTATCGGATCGCCAACTGCAATCCCGCGGTCGTTGACGCCGACAAACCAGTCATAGGCATGACGGCCCTGACCCAGCCATACTGTGTCACCAGTCAGATCGTGCGCGGCGGCACAGGCATCGATAGCAGCCCATACTTCGACTGGTTGTTGATCAAAAGGACGCGGATCTTCGTAGTCATGTCCGAAACTGTCAGAGCCAATCGGACGGAAATGACCAGACGGGCTCGTCTGCCGGTCGATGATCCAGCGCAGCGTCTCGATCCCGCATTCCATGGCATCGGTGCGAGCGAGGCGCATACCGGCACGGATCATGGCTTCGGGCAGGCGGCAGTTGTCATAGGCAAGCATCGATTCGAACCACGGCCAATCGGTGCGGCGAACTTGGCTAAACAGCGATAGTAATCGGTCCGCCCCATCGCCCAGAATAGTCGTAGCGGTTTCATGTACAGAATCGGCGGTGAGCAGATAGTCTGCACCCAGCATCGCAAACGCCGTCGCGCGAGGGGAATCAAAACCGATAGCTGAAGCGGCCGTGTGATCAAACAATCCGCGAGCCCACCGCCGAAGGCCCGGTGTACGTCCTTCAAGCGTGGTTGCGCCAAGCGCCCAGAGCGTCCGCCCGCAACTGTCTTCCGAACCCTTTTCTTCGAGCCAGTTCCGGCCAAATCCCATGAAATTGCGAAACTCGCCTGCTTTTTCATTCCAGGCGCTCTGAATGAAGGCGGCAAAGATTGGCGTAAGCTGCGTGCGATGCGGTTCGGCCTCGGCGCCCAGCCGGTTCATCAGCATCAGGGCGCGGGCATTGTCGTCGACGCAGTAACCATGCGCCCGGTCGGGGACACCATGAATGCTGTGCTGGAGGATGCCCGTGTCATCGCAGATACGGAGCAAGCCATTGATGCCCAGCGGCTGGAATGCGGGAGCTGCCGGTGACGCGCTTCGCATCTTTTCGACCACATCCAGGCAGCGTGCTGCAAATTCCGGCCAGATCATCTCCCGCCCGCGATCATATGCGCGCCGTTGCAGCGCCCTCATGGTATCCGGATCGTCCAGCAACGCTCCAATTTCTTGGGCAATCGCGGCGCTGTCGTTGAAGGGGACAAATACACCGTGGTCATCTGCCAGAAGTTCAACCGCATGGGCATAGGGCGTCGAGACCACTGCCTTACCAAGTGCCACTGCATATGCCAGCGTCCCCGACGTCGACTGCGCAGCGCCTGGATAGGGTGTGACATAGATGTCAGCCGCTTCGATCAGATCGAGCAATTCACCTGTTTCGACAAAAGCGTCGATCCACTGGATATGCTGCTCGACACCCAGGCTGCTCGCCAGCGCCTTGAGTCCGTCGCGGTATGCCTCTCCTTCGCGAATGATCAGGTTCGGGTGTGTTGCCCCAACGATACAATAGAGCAGGCGTGGATGATCCGCCACTATCGAGGGAAGTGCCTTGATCACCGCCTCGATGCCCTTGCCGGGAGAAAGCAGCCCAAATGTCAGCAGAATCTGACGTCCAGTGAAACCGAATTTCTCCTTGAATTGCGCCGAGCGGCCAAACGGGCGGTCTGGCGCACCATGGGGTATTAGGACGATTTGGTCTGCATCTGCGTTATAAACGCTGCAGAGCAAGAAACGTGCACGCTCGGACATCACGATCAATTTCGAAGCCCGCGCGACAAGTCGCAGCATCACGCGCTGCTGGTCCCGGTCTGGCTCAGGGATAACGGTATGCATCGTGATCACCAAAGGTACCGCGATGCGGTCAACTAGTCCTAGGATCATGTCGCCCGCTGGCCCGCCAAACAGTCCAAACTCATGCTGAAGCCAGGCAATGTCCGCGCCGCTTGCGTTTATTCGGCGTGCTGCAGAAGCAAAGCTGGCGGGATCGCTTTCAAGAATTGTGGTGCAAACCGTCGGATCAAACATCATATGGTCCGATGGCGGTGTCATAGCGTAGACATCGACAGCCAGATCTGGCGACGACGCCGTCAGTGATGCGTAAATGTCCGCAGTGAATGTCGCGATCCCGCACCGCCTCGGTGTAAAGCCACCGATCAGCGCAATGCGCGTGGTCATTTTGGTTATGTCGAAAGGCGTAACCAAATCAATGGCGTCAACGGGCGGAATCTCTGCGACGTCGAACATAGGCGGTCCTTTGAACATGGGTACGGCTTTCAAGAAGAATGGACGCGCGCCAACCGGGGCTCCGGTTGCGGACTGGTGCAAGGACCAAAACCTGTTCAATTGAAATTGGTTCCGATGGCGGCATCAGGGCGTTTGTGTTCACACCATCTGCAGCTGCGGTATCTGATAACATCTGATCTGCAGCGCAACGCCTGACGCAGTTTGCAAACGCTGGTAGCAGCCCGTAGGGTTCACGGTCGCCATGTCCTTCAACGGGACGATTAAATGCTGCGAAAAGAGACGGCTTAGATTCATGATTAGGCTCCACTACGTAAGCGGGAGCACTAGGTGTAGATTTCCGCTGAGAAGTGACCCGGGAGAGGCATAAATTTCCATTGAGATTTGACCCATGTTTGAACCCGCCCCTGGCTGACTGCAGCGGGGGATCGAGGAGTGATCGACATGGATTTACGGAGTGTAATTCGTCGCTGGCGTTTTCGGCAGAAGATGCCGATCCGGGAGATCGAACGGCGCAGCGGATTGTCGCGCAATACGATTCGCAAGTATCTGCGCGCGGATACGGTTAAGCCGCAGTTCAAGGCTCCGGCCCGGCCGAGCAAGCTGGACCCGTTTGCCGAGAAGCTGTCGGCTTGGTTACGGATCGAGGCCGGCAAGTCGCGCAAGCAGAAGCGCACCGTTAAGCAGATGCACGCCGACCTGGTCGCTTTGGGGTATGACGGATCCTATGGCCGTGTCGCAGCGTTTGCGCGGGCGTGGAAGGCTCATCGGCAGTTTGAACAGCAGACCAGCGGTCGCGGAACATTCGTGCCGCTGGTTTTCCAGTCTGGTGAGGCATTCCGGTTCGACTGGAGCGAGGACTGGGCAGTTCTTGGCGGCGAGCGGGTCAAGCTGCAGGCGGCATATGCCAATCTGTCGCACAGCAAGGCGTTCATGGTGCGGGACTATCCGCTCCAGACCCACGAGATGTTGTTTGACGCCCTGACCCAGGCGTTCCGCGTGCTGGGCGGCGTGCCACAGCGCGGGATCTTCGATAATATGAAGACTGCGGTTGATCGGATCGGGGTCGGTAAGGCCCGGCAGGTCAACGCCCGGTTCGCGGCGCCAATTCTGAACTAAAATGGGGCCAGCCATTATCTGTTCGAGCCCGAGTTCTGTAATCCGGCCTCTGGGTGGGAGAAGGGACAAGTCGAGAAGAACGTCCAGGATGCGCCCCGGCGATTAACCGCTGATTAGCTAAACCATTCTATCAGTGGGAAGATCAAGGGAACGTCGATGCTCAGAGTCTACACTTGCATTGCACATCAGCATAATTTCCTATTCGTCGTCATTGCCGGCATGATCTGCCTGCTGGCGACGCTCACAGCGCTTTCGGCGTTCCAACAAGCCGTTCGGGAAGCGTCGCGTCGGGCGACCTTCATCATCGTGGCGGCACTGGTGTCGGGCCTGGGTATCTGGTCAACGCATTTCATTGCCATGCTGGCTTACGAGCCGGGGCTGTCGATTTCCTACGACGTTTCGAGGACGCTTCTGTCTGTGCTCGCCGCCGTCGTCATCTGCGGCATCGGCTGGACGGTCGCGCTGGGCAAGCGGCCGTTCATGGCGCCGCTTGGTGGAGCGATCATCGGCGGCGGGGTCGGGACAATGCATTACCTTGGCATGTCCGCCGTCAAGCTGGCCGGTTACATCATCTGGGATCACAACTTGGTAGCGGCGTCGCTCATTCTGGGCATCGGACTCTCGGCGATGGCGGCCTGGCTTCAGCGGCGCGAGTCTACCTTGCCCGTCTGGGCGGCGGGCAGCGTTCTCGCTCTCGGGATCTGTAGCCTGCATTTCGTCGCCATGGCTGCGGCAGTGATATACCCACTTCGAACCAGCGGCGTTGCCGTGCAATCGCTTGATAGCCAGAGTCTGGCGATCGGTGTGACTGTCGCGGCGCTGTCGATTATGGGCGTAGGTGCAGGGCTCGTGATGTTCGACCGTCGTTTGGCCGCAGCTCAGCTGGCTGAGGCGCGGCAACGCGCGGCGCTTGCCGACCAAATTGTCCATAGTACCGCCGAGCGCAACACATTGATCGAAAAACTCCGCTATCAGGCCGAGATAAGCACCGCGGCGCTCGACAATATGGCGCAGGGCCTGTCGATGTATGATTCGCAGAATCGCCTCATCACTCACAACCGCCGCTATGCCGAACTGTACGGCATCAACGAGGAGCTACTTACGCCAGGCACTCCGGTCATCGAGATTTGGGAGCGTGTTGTGGCCGACGGTACAATCCTGCAAAGTCGGAGCATAGATATTCCGGTCATCGGCGATGAGGACTGGCTCAAAGAACACGAGGTGACCCTGTCTGATGGACGAATTATCAAATTTCAACGGCAACCACTTCCTGCGGGCGGATGGGTGGCGACACATGAGGATGTGACCGAAGCGCGTCGGACAAACCAGCAGATCGCCTATCTTGCGGCACACGACGCGCTGACAGGCTTGCCGAACCGGGCAACCTTTTCCACGTATCTCGAGGCCTACGCCAAGGACGGGAGAGCCTTCGCGGTCCACACCATCGATCTTGATCGATTTAAAGAAGTTAACGACACGTTGGGGCATGCCGTGGGTGACGAAATCTTGAGGAGTACCGCTGTGCGCCTGCTTGAGCTGACGGGTGAGAACGATGTTGTCACACGCCTCGGAGGTGACGAGTTCGCCGTGCTCCAGTGGGACGTCGATGGGCTCGTCACGCCGGCCGCGTTTGCCGATCGGATCGTCAAACGGTTGGCCGAACCCTTTGAATTCAAAGGCCACACCGTAATTATCGGCGCCAGCGTCGGCATCAGCCTCGCCCCGGAGAGTGGCATCTGTTGCGAGGAACTTCTGATGATGAGCGACCTTGCGCTTTATTGCGCCAAGGACGAAAGCCGGGGCACCTACCGCTTCTTCGAACGAGGTATGGACTCGCGGCTGTGCGAACGCCGCCAGCTGGAAGAAGACCTCAGGGTGGCGATCACCGAAGGCCAGTTCGAGGTTTACTACCAGCCCCTGCTCGACGTGAGCAAAGGGACCATCACCAGTTTCGAGGCGCTTGTGCGATGGCACCATCCAACCCGCGGCTTGGTGCAGCCCGCCGACTTCATCGCGACGGCCGAAGACACCGGACTCATCATTCCCATCGGCGAATGGGTGCTGCGCCAGGCATGCCGCGACGCGATCAACTGGCCGAACGACGTGGGGGTTGCAGTGAACGTGTCGCCTGCGCAGTTCAAGCGCGGCGATCTCATCGCGATGACCATGAGCGCGTTGACAGCGGCTGGTCTCGCGCCGGAGCGGCTCGAACTCGAGATAACCGAAGCGGTGCTGCTGCACGATGAGGCATGGGTCCAAGCGGCCCTCAAGCGCATCGCGGCACTTGGCGTACGGATTGCCATGGACGACTTCGGCACTGGCTATTCGAGCCTAAGCTATCTGCGCGCGTTTCCCTTCAACAAGATCAAAATCGACCGCAGCTTCATCGCGGATATCGTCGGGAAATCCGACGCGCTCTCGATCGTTCAGGCGACCATTCAGTTATCGCAGAAGCTGGGCATGGAAATTACCGCAGAAGGGGTGGAAACTGCTGAGCAGATGAATGTCTTGGTCGAGGAAGGCTGCACAACAGTCCAAGGCTATCATGTCAGCAGGCCCATTCCAGTGAGCCGCGTCGCTGAATTACTGCGCTTCTACAACACCGGAGTGCACACCAGCGCCCGCGCTGCGGGGTAGCGGCAAGACGACCCTGCTGGTGGCGAAACTCGCCATCCTGGCCAAACGCTGGACCGCTTCGGGCGCTGGCGTCTGCGTCTTGTCGCACACCAATGTCGCGCGGCTTTCGCCTCGGCACCGATGCCGCCGGCAGCTGAGCCGGCTGCCCCTTCCCTGGCAAGGGGAAAAGTATCCGACGGTGAGAATAGCCTCGCAGCGGTGTTCGATCAGTGGGGCGAAGCCGGATTTGAGCGGCCAGCCTCATTACCGCCGTCAGACCGGCGGCATGGC
>JBDUBN010000488.1:0-2301 GCA_040004085.1 Novosphingobium sp. | reverse complement strand
CACCACTTGCCCAGCCAGCCGGTCCACCTCGGCGCGGTCGTGGCTGACGTAGAGGATCGGCACACGCAGTTCGTCGCGGATGCGTTCGATCACAGCCATAATCTCCTCGCGCCGGGGGGTATCGAGCGAGGACAGCGGCTCGTCCATTAGCAGGAACTTCGGCCCCGCCAGCAGCGCCCGGCCAATCGCCACGCGCTGCCCCTCGCCGCCGGACAAACTGCGCGGCATCCGATCGAGCAGGTGGCCGATACCAAGGAACTGCGCCGCCGCATCGAGGCTTAGCCAGCGGCGTTCGGGCGGCGCGAGTTTCCAGCCGTAGAGCAGGTTGGCCTGCACGGATCGGTGCGGGAACAGACGGTTGTCCTGAAATACATACCCGCACGCGCGCCTTTCGGGTTGCAGGTTTATGCGCGCGGCGGAGTCGAACAGCACCTCTCCGCCGACCACGATCCTTCCGGTATCGGGCCGCAGCAACCCGGCGACCATGTCGAGCACCGAAGTCTTGCCCGCGCCCGATGGGCCGAACAGTGCGGTAAGTCCGGCCTCTGCCGTACAGCGCAGGGTTATAGCGTGCGCTCCGCGGCGGCAAGTGACGTCAATCTCAAAGGACATGCGCACCCCGCCCCTGCCCGCTTCGCCGCGCCAGCCACTCTGACAGCACCAACGCGGCCAATGACAGCAGCACCGAAATCACCGCCAGCCGGGTCACCATGCCCTCACCGCCGGGCTGTTGCAGGGCCGCATAGATTGCCAGCGGCAGGGTCTGGGTCTCGCCGGGAATGCTGGAAACAAACGTGATCGTCGCGCCAAATTCGCCCAACGATCGCGCAAACCCCAGCACCGCCGCCGCCGCGATTCCGGGCAGGCTGAGCGGCAGGGTGATCGACACAAAGCACCGCCAAGGCCCCGCCCCCAGCGTCCGCGCTGCACCTTCCAGACGGCGGTCGACTGCCTCCAGCGACAACCGGATCGCCCGCACCATCAGCGGCAAGGCCATCACCGCCGCCGCCAGCGCCGCGCCGGTCCAGCGGAACATGACGGTTACACCGAACCAATGCTCCAGCAATCGTCCCGCCGGACCGTTCGCGCCGAACACGATCAGCAGCAGCCATCCCGTGACAACCGGCGGCACGACCAGCGGCAGATGCACCAGCGCGTCGACCAGCAACCGTCCCGGGAATCGCGCCCGCGCCAGTAGGTATGCGAGCGCAAACGCCAGCGGCATGGTCAGCACTATCGCCGCGCCGCTGACTTGCAACGAGAGCAGAACCACCTGCCATTCCTGAGGCGATAACGTCAGCAAGGCCTCAGCGCGTCCCGAAGCCAAAGCGGCGGAAGATCGCCTTGCCTGCCGCCGAATTGAGGTAGCGCCGGAACGCCTCGCCCTCGGGATTGTTTGAACGGGTCAGGGCGGCCAGAGCGTAAACAATCGGCGAATGGCTGCCGGGAGGGAACACCCCGATCACCCGCACCGCTGGTTCCGCCAAGGCATCGGTCGCATAGACCACGCCCAGCGGCACCTCGCCCCGGCTGACCAGCATCATCGCCGCGCGGACGTTTTCCGAACGGGTGATCCTGGTCTGCACAGATGGCCAGACGCCCAGCTGGGTTAGCGCCGCCTTGCCATAGCGGCCCGCAGGAACCGCGTCCGGATCAGCCATCGCCAAACGGCCCGCGCCCAATGCCTTTGCCAAGGGAAAGTGCGGAGCGATGGTCAGGCGCAGCGAGCTGGATTTTGGCGCGATCAGAATCAGCCGGTTGGTCAGCACATCGGCGCGGGTCTGCGGCTTGATCAGTTTGCGTGAGGCCAGATAGTCCATCCACTCAGCATCAGCGGCGAAGAACAGGTCGGCGGGTGCGCCAGCTTCGATCTGGCGGGCGAGCGCGGAGGTGGCGGCGAACGAGATTACCGGGCGCGGATGGCCTTGGCGGGCAAAGGCGTCGGCGGCGGCGTTCAGTGACTCCTGCAAGCTGGCGGCGGCGAGCACGATCGGCGCGCGCGGCTCAGCCTGTGCGGCCGGCGCTAACGTGCCCAGCGCAAAAATTGCGAGCAATGTTCGAAAAGTGATGCGCAGCAACGGGATTCCCTCGATCTATATCCCGCTGTATATAGATTTACCCCAGAAACACCACGGTCTTGCTACCGTTCAGCAGTACCCGGTCGTCCAGATGCAGCCGCACCGCCTCTGACAGCACGCGCCGCTCGATATCGCGGCCCTTGCGTACCAGATCGTCGGGGCTGTCAGCATGGGTGGTCGCCTCGACATCCTGATGGATGATCGGGCCTTCATCGAGGTCCGT
>JBDUBN010000487.1:0-2303 GCA_040004085.1 Novosphingobium sp. | reverse complement strand
CCGACTATGGAAATGTAGCCGCGCTCGTCAATTGTAATGAGGTCACCTGAACGGAGCCAGCCGTCGGCCGTGATCGTCGCCCGTGTTTCCTCCTCACGGCCGTAATAGCCCAGCATGATTTGCGGGCCCTTGATCCACATTTCTCCAACCGTGCCCGTTGGCACGTTTGCTCCGGTCGCGGGGTCGCGGGCTTCGACCTGTACGCCGGGCAGGGCCTGACCAAGCGTATTGGCAAGCTCATGGGCACCATCGCCGATCTTTGTATTCGCGACGGGGCCGCCCGCCTCGGTCTGGCCAAAGGAGATCAGCAGCCGACAGCCGATCTGCCTCTTCACGCGTTCGAGTAGGGCAGGGGGTACGGGAGATGCTCCCGTCAGGATAAAATCGATCGAAGAAAGATCGCGCGGGCTGGTGTCGTACTCGTCCAGCATCGCCATGACCATGGTCGGCACCAGCAGCATGCCGTTGCATCGCTCTGCTTCAATCAGTTCCAGCGCCAGTGCGGGGTTCCACTCGCGCATCTGCACGAAGGCACCGTGTCTGGAGAGCGTCGCCAGCAGCGACACCGCTGCGCCGCCGATGTGATACATTGGCATGGAGTTGAGCCAGACGCCGTGCTGTTTGAACTCGCAGGCCCGTGCGACGCTGCGCGGCGGGTTGCTGATGCCGTGGTGAAGAATGGCACCTTTGGGCCGTCCAGTGGTCCCCGAGGTGAACTGGAGAATTACCGGATCGCGAGGATCAACCTGTGGCAGCGGCAGTGCCGCAGTTCCGGTGGCGAGAAACTCGTCCCAGCGGGAAAAGGATATCAGCACGAGGTCGGGGAGATCAGAGGCGCACACGGCTGCGGCCACGGCCGCGATGTTGTTGTCCCGCCATACATTGGCGTGGAACAGTGCCGAAGCTTGAGCGTCCTGCAGAATCGCTGTCAATTCCGATTGGCGATAGGCTGGATTGGCCGGCACCAGCACCATACCGGCCAAAGCCGTAGCATACTCAAGGATGACCCATTCGGGACAGTTTGGCGATGATACCGCAATGCGGTCGCCTTGTTTGAACTGCGCAAGAAGGCCGCGGGCCACCTGCTCAGCTTCGGCAAGCAGTTGCCTATACGTCCACCGGCGACGGAGCGAGACTTCGGCGACGCCATCGACGAGGGCTATGTGTTCGCCGGATTGGCGCGCAGCCTCGCGCAGCAGGTCGCCAAGCGTGATATTCCGTGGCCCGCGCGTTGAATCGGAATGGTCTTCGCCTGCTGGGCACGACGCCACAGACAGAGTCGACTCATTGGGGGCAACCTTCTTCATCTCATCTTCCTAGATAATCGATCGTGCCTGACCAAGGGTTTCGGTTCAATTGTTTCGCGCCCTTGTTGCCTGGGGGACTGTTGTCCGGAGACAGCATAGTCGGATCGTTTTCACCGGATTGCGCTCAAGGTTGCCTTCACTGCAGCTACCTCTGTCCGGACGGCCTGCCGGATGTCAATTTGCAGTCCCGAACTTCTCCATATGCGGTAGTTTTCGGACCAATTCGACGCCTGAAGGGGGGCTGCTATCGATCTGCTAAAGCCGGGGACCAGGAATGCCGTATCCTACCGGCCAAAGCGGCGCGGTAAGAGGTGTAGTCGCGGCCGCACAGGATAGAGAAGGGCTGGAATTCATGGTTGCAGACATTGGGCGTGACCTTGTCCTAGCCTATCTGACCTTGCCGCACCTGCTGCCGCCAGCGTTTATTTCGGTTGCCGCTGAAGCGGGCTACCAAGGGGTTTCGGTCAGGCTGATTCCGGCGAGCCCCTTGACCGAGAGGCAATTGCCGATGTTCGGCTCATCACCCCTTCTGGCCGAAACCATCGCACGAATGAACGCAACCGGGGTCTATATAAACGACATCGAGGTGCTAAAAATCGAGGCCCGCGTTGACATGTCGGAACTTGAGCGCGTGCTGGAGACGGGAGCGCGGCTCCAAGCCCGAAACCTGGTTGTCATCGTGGCCGACGATGATGAATTGCGAATTGCGGATAGCCTTGGGTCTGTGGCCGAGCTCAGCGCAGCCTACGGCCTGCGAACTTGTCTCGAATGCATGGTCTACATGGGCGTCACGACACTGCAGCAGGGAGCCCGGATTATCGCACAAACGGGCCGCACCGATATCGGTTTGGTCATCGACCCACTGCACCTCGATCGTGCGGGCGAGCGCCCGGCTGCTGTCGGACAGCTCGCCGCCGGACAAATCGCATGCGTTCAGCTTTGCGATGCTGGTCCGCGACCGGATCCGGCAGACCTGACTGCGATCATCACCGAAGC
>JBDUBN010000486.1:0-2307 GCA_040004085.1 Novosphingobium sp. | reverse complement strand
TGGCGAATTCGCACTTCCTGATAGTCGGCAAGCTGGATCTTGCCGGTTTTCGATGCTGCCAGCCCTTCCTGCACAAAGGGAAGGTTGCCCATGTCCTGTTCGAACACCGCACCAAGGCCACCAAGTTCGGCGGCATCGGTCCACTTCTCCTCAAGCGTCAGGCGGTGCATCGGCACTCCGCGCGGGATCGCTTCTCCCGCCTTGACCCGTGACAGGATGCGCACTTCCATAAGACAGGTTGCAGACGTTTTTCCCGGCCGCCAGCGATAGACGATGTTGGGCATGAACCCGCCCCACGGCGAAAAGTTCGGGAACACGTTGTACACCAGCGCATCGATCATCTCGGCATCGGTGGCGAAGTCCAGGTCCTGCCCTGACTGCTCTGAATAGAGCTTGCGCAATGCTGATCCCAGCGCCGCGCGCGCCGTCTGGCCCTGGGGCACAGCAACCGCATAAGGATCGCCCGATGGATCGTAATTATCCGACGAGCGCCCGTTATAGCGGATGAATTCATCTACGATCCACTGCTCGCTTTTGCCTGTGGGATCGATGTGCGGGCTGAGAATGCCAAAGGGCACCAGATTGACGTTCACGTTGTCGCCCCAGTACCAGTAAGCGCTATTGCTGTCACCGGTGAAGGGCAGTATCTGGGGATGGGTCACCAAAGTGTGCCAAGCCTCCATGAAAGCTTCAGCAGTGACTTTCCAGTTGGCCGGCACTTCCTTTGCCACCCAGACCACGGTGGTGCATTCCTCGTGCTTCCAGCGCGTGAAGTGTTCGGGCAGCGGCGCGAGGAATTCCTCAAGGCTCGGCCCGCCCTGTTCCTCCCGGATGAAGATATAGCCGCCCCACTGGCCGATCTCGGCTTCGGGCAGTGTCATGTCCTTGCTCGCCAAAGCGGGAAAATCCCACTCGCACGGATTGCCCTTGTATGCTCCGTCCTTGTTCCATGCGAAGCCGTGGAACGGGCAGACGAAGCTGTCAGCGCTGCCATCCTCGGTGCGCAATTTGCGGCCACGATGCAGGCACACATTGTGAAATGCACGCAGTGAGCCGTCGTCCTGCCGCGCAATCAGGTATGATCGCCCGGCGTTTTCGTAGACCACGTAATCGCCCGGCTCCGGCAAGTCCTCCTCGCGGGCGGCGAACTGCCATACGTGCGGCCACATCCGCTCACGCTCGAGGCGGGCAAAGTCCTCGCTGGTGTAACGGCTGGCATCGAGCGGTTCAGAGCCAAGGTAAGTGTAGCTTTCCTGGGTCAGGCAATCTGGTGCAGGGCGCGAATCCAGTGCCATGAGCTCGCCCCAGGCGATACCGGGACTGCGCGCCATGCCGCCCGCCGCCAACGCGGGATCCCTGTCTGCCATGCCGATTGTGTCCTTCACCCGAATCAGCGGACAATTCCCGCCTTTGGTCGCCAGTGTGACCGCCTGTGCCGATGCATGTCACCTTGTAAAAATCATAGGTTACCTCGCCCATGCAGGAGGTACACACTGGCTCGATAATTTTGGCGGGAGAATGGCGTGCTCAAGCGGCTTGAAGGCAAAGTTGCGCTGGTCACCGGCGGGACATCGGGGATTGGAGCGGGGGCCGTGCAGCGACTGTGTGCGGAAGGCGCGCTGGTCGTCTTCACCGGATCGAACGCCGCAGCTGCCGAGCCACTTTGCGCGCAGACCGGGGCCACCTTTCTTGCCCACAGGGTCGAAGACGCAGCGAGCTGGCCGGGGCTGATGGAGGCAATCCACGCGCAGCACGGGCGACTTGATCTGGCGTTCGCCAATGCCGGAACCGAGGCGGGCGACAGCAGTGTCGAGGCGATCACCATCGAGGGCTGGAACAAGGTGATCGGGGTCAACCAGACCGGGGCAATGCTCACCGTTCAGCACGCAATCCGGGCGATGGTTCGCAATCCGGGCGGCCCTGCCGGTTCGATTGTGGTGAATTCATCCATGAACGCGCATCGTGCGATGGGAAATTTCGTTGCCTATTCGGTGAGCAAGGCGGCAGTTGTCGCGCTGGTCAAGTCGGCGGCGGTACACTGCGGCAACCAGGGTTATCGCATCCGGGTCAACGCTGTGCTGCCCGGGGTGGTAGAGACGGCAATGATCTCCGGCCTGATCGACGGAGCGCCCGACCCAGCCGCCGCGCGCGCGGCCTATGAGGGCATGTCGCCGATGAAGCGAATGGCGCGGATCGAGGAAATAGCGGGTATGATCGCCTACCTCGCCTCGGACGAAGCGGCGTTTGTATCGGGCAGCGAATTCGTCATCGACGGCGCGACCACTGCCGGAATGATGGGGGTTTAGA
>JBDUBN010000485.1:0-2317 GCA_040004085.1 Novosphingobium sp. | reverse complement strand
CCAAGGACCCGCTGATTAAGAGTCAGCTGCTCTACCAACTGAGCTATGCGTCCACACCTTGGCCAGGATTTGATCAGATCATCAAACTGGCGGCACCCCGACTCTCGGGGTGGGCTCCCTATAGCGGCTGCGGCGATGAACGGAAGGGGTTTTTTCGGGTTTCTGCAAATCGCCGGAATTGCCTCTGACGTTGTGTCCGGGAATGATCAGGAAAGTGAGCGCCGTCCGGTCCGGGACCAGCGTTCGATGGCCATGATCGTGCCAATGCACAGCATATTGGTCATCATCGACGATCCGCCGTGGCTGACGAAGGGCAGGGGGATGCCGACCACCGGAGCAAGTCCCATCACCATCATCAGGTTGATCGCGACGTAGAAAAATACCGTCGCGGTCATTCCGGCGGCCAGCAATTGCGAGAACCGGTCAGGTGCCCGGCGGGCGACAGTCATGCCCCAGCGGAGCAGGATCGCGAACACCCCCAGCACGAACAGACCACCCAGCATGCCCCATTCCTCGGCCATGGTGGCGAAGACGAAGTCAGTGTGCGCTTCGGGCAGGTAATCGAGGTGGCTTTGCGTGCCGTTCATGAAGCCTTTGCCGAAAAAGCCCCCCGAACCGATGGCGATGCTGGATTGGAGGATGTGATAGCCGGTGCCGAGCGGATCGGACTGCGGATCTAGGAACACAAACACGCGCTGGCGTTGATAGTCGTGGAGCAGAGTGAAGAACGACAGCGGCGCGGCAATCGATCCCGCTACACCGGCGGCGATAAACCAACTCATCGGTACGCCCGCGAGGAAAATGACAATCACCGCGCCGAAGCAGATCGCCATGGCGGTGCCGAGATCGGGCTGGATGATCACCAAACCGGCGGGCAGGGCCAGCAGCGCCGCCGCCGGGATCAGGGCACGCCAGTTGACGGTCATCGAGGGGGGAAGATCGTCGTAATAGCGGGCGAGGACCAGCACGATCACCGGCTTCATAAGTTCCGACGGCTGCAGGGTCATGAACCCCAGATTGAGCCAGCGCTGACTGCCACCGCCGATGCCGCCGATCAATTCGACCAGCACCAACAGCACCATGACCACGCCATAGAGCGGGTAGGCCACGGCCTTGAAATGCTCACGGCGGAAGAAGGACAGCACCAGCGCCATGGCCAGAAACACCAGATAGCGCAGGAAATGGCTGAGCGCCCAAGGCTTGAGCGAGCCGCCTGCTGCCGAATAGAGCACCGTCGAGCCGAACAGCACCAACAGCGTCAGCGGCACGATCACACGCCACGGTTGGCGGGCAATCGCATCGGGGACAACGTGACGCATGCTCATGGCCGCACCGCCGGGGCTGGGATGGGAGAAGCATCTGCGTCAGATGCGGGCAAAGGTGACGCTTCTGGCGCGGGCGACGTGGCTGGGGTGGCCGCCGCTGCCGGTGCATCGGCATTGGTGACGGCTTTTTCCATTGCCGCTTCGACCGCTTCTTCGGCGTTGACCTTAGGGGCCGTGGTTCCGAATTTGGCGGCATAGGCCGTGTACTTGGCGTTCAGTCGCTGGCTCGGGGTGCCACCCCACGTTTTTTCCAAGCCGAGCAACTGGTCCCACGCCTTTGCGGGATCAAACAGATAAGTCATGACATCCCGGGCAATTGGCGCGGCGGCGCGGGCGCCAAAGGTACCGTGCTCAACCACCACGGACATGGCATAGCGAGGCTTGTCGGTCGGGGCGTAGCAAATGAACAACGAGTGGTCGCGCGACTTCCAGTCGCCAAGACCGCCGCGACTGACCATCCTGCGGACCTGGGCAGTTCCGGTCTTGCCGGCCATGCGGATGTCACCGATTTCGAGCTTGCTTCCCCCTGCGGTGCCAGACCCGTTGACCACACGGAACATGCCATCGTGCGCAACCGCCAGTTGCTCTGGCGTGAATGGAAAGGCTGGCCCAAGGGGTTGGGGCTGGTTCAACATCAGCGACGGTACGAGATTTCGCCCGGTGGCAATCCGCGACGTCATCACCGCAAGCTGGAGCGGCGAGACCGAGACATAGCCCTGACCGATCGACGCATTGAGCGAATCCGACGCGGTCCATTCCTGCTTGTAGCGGCGCATTTTCCACGCGGCATCGGGGATGGTGCCATAGCGCTGTTTGCTCCCGGGCAGATCAAATTGCTGCCCCAGCCCAAGCGCACGGGCGACCGGAGCGATCGCGTCGTAACCCACGCGATGCGCCATCGACCAGAAATAGGTGTTGCAACTGCGCTCTATCGCGCTGCGCATATCCATCCAGCCATGTACCGCATCGCAGCGAAAGAAGCGGTTGCCGAG
>JBDUBN010000484.1:0-2328 GCA_040004085.1 Novosphingobium sp. | reverse complement strand
AAGCATTGGTCCGCATAGTCCTGAACGATGCCTTTGTTGTTACCGGGCTCCGGGTGTATAGCGACAATTAGATTTCCCCACCAACGACAATTAAAACTCCCCACTTGGGCAGGCAAAAACTACCTGGATTCGACCAAAGAAGGCGGTCCAGGTGGTACACGACACCCAAGTGAGGAAAATGATGGAAACACTGACCCAATCCCAGAACTTAACGGAAGCCGCCATGCTGTCCGGAATGGACCGCAAGACGGCGAGAAGCTACCGGGATTCCGGCACCCTCCCTTCCGAATCCATAACCACACATAACTGGAGAACTCGTCCCAATCCCTTCGTAGAGGTCTGGACAGAAGTTGAGGCCCTTATTTCGGAAAACCCCGGACTCCAGGCCAAGACAATTTTTGAGTACCTCGTCCGTGAGCACCCAGGTCGATTTCAGGCCGGACAACTCCGCACCTTGCAACGTCATCTCAAGCAGTGGCGCGCGCAAAAGGGACCGGGAAAGGAAGTCATGTTCTCCCAGAACCACCATCCCGGAGAACTGTCCGCCTCTGATTTCACCCACATGAATACCCTGCAGATTACGCTTTCCCGACGCGCCTTCCCCCATATGGTCTACCACTTCGTATTGACCTATAGCAATTGGGAAAGCGTTACGCTCTGCCCCTCCGAAAGCTTCGAAAGCCTTTCTCTTGGATTCCAGAATGCTGCATTTGAACTCGGTGGCATGACGGCGCGGCATCGCACCGACAACCTGAGCGCCGCAATCGCCGATCTCAATGACGACGTTGTATTCACTGAGCGATACGCTGCGTTGACCCGCCACTATGACGTCGTGCCAGAAAGGATTCAACCCGGGAAAGGCAATGAAAACGGCGACGCGGAGCAAAGTCACCGGCGCTTCAAGGACGCAGTAGACCAGGCGCTGATGCTTCGTGGCAGCCGTGATTTCGAAAAGGCCTCCGACTATTGGGCATTCCTGCAAAAGCTCGTGATGGGACGGAATGCCACGCGCCGGGATAGACTTACAGAGGACATGGCGAAGCTTAAAGGTTTGCCCGCAATGCGACTTCCGGAATACCGCACACTTGAAGCGGCTGTCACGGTATTCTCCACCATCCGTGTGGCTCACAATACTTATTCGGTCCCGAGCCGCTTGATCGGGGAAACAGTCAAGATCCGTTTGCACGCGGCGCACATGGAAGTCTTTTATGGAGACAAAAAAATGGACACGCTGCCGCGGCTTCGTGGCAGGCAAGGCCATCATGTCCAGTATCGGCACATCATCGACTCGCTGGTTAGAAAGCCAGGCGCCTTCGAAGATTATCGGTATCGGGATGACCTTTATCCGACCACCACGTTCCGCATGTACTACGACCTTCTCCGTGAAAAGCATGGTAAGAGAGGCGTTTCGCAATACTTGCGGGTCTTGCAACTTGCGGCCGGTCATGGAGAGGCGCGTGTGGAAGCTGCGCTTCGCGAGGCTCTGCGCGGGCCCGTAGCTGCCTTCGAGCATGTGGAAGCATTGGTCCTATCCGAACGCCCGCTTGAGGCGGTCGAGATGGGCCGAGTTGGTGAAGTCGATCTACCGGGATATGATGCCCTTCTCCAATCCCAGGAAGGGAGTGCGGTATGAAGGTCATGAAGGAAGCAGCGGTTGAGCGTGAAGTGGATGAGGCTTTGAAAAGCCTGCATCTTCCCGCCATCAAGGCATCATGGAAAGAGACGAGCAGGAAGGCGGCTAAGGAGGCTGTGCCGCCATCCTTATTTCTACTCGACCTATTGACCTGCGAGGTGGAAAGCCGACGCCAGAAGCGCGTGGAGCGGTTACTGCGGCAAAGCCATTTGCCGCTTGAGAAATCCGAGTCAACCTATGACCAATCGAGGCTGGGGACAACTCCGTCTCGCCAGATGAAGGTTCTGATGGAGGGCGCATTCGTACAACGGCGGGAAAACGTCCTTTGCTTCGGCGCTCCCGGCAGTGGTAAGACGCACCTTCTGTGTGCCGTCGCCCAAAACTTGGTTCAGATGGGGATGTCCGTGTACTATGCCCCGTGCAGCCTTTTAGTCCAGGATCTTTTGCTGGCGAAATCCCAACTTCAACTTCCAAAGGCCATTCGGAGATTGTGCATGAATGCGGCCATCTTGATTGACGATATCGGATACGTCCAGCAAAGCCGCGCGGAAATGGAAGTCCTGTTCACCCTATTTGCGGAATGCTATGAACGGGTCAGTCTGATGATCACATCGAACCTGCCATTCTCAAAATGGGAAGTGATCTTCAAGGATCCCATGACCACGGCGGCGGCAATCGACCGGCTCATCCACCAC
>JBDUBN010000104.1:0-7761 GCA_040004085.1 Novosphingobium sp. | reverse complement strand
CGCTTGAACACGGCGACCTGAATGATCACCGACACCGCCTCGACCACAAACAGCCCGCCGACGATGGCGAGCACGATCTCGTGATGCGCGGCGACGGCGATCGCGCCCAGTGCGCCGCCGAGTGCCAGACTGCCGGTGTCACCCATGAACACCGCTGCGGGCGGCGCATTGAACCACAGGAAAGCCAACCCCGCGCCCATGATACCGGCGCACAGGATCGCCAGTTCACCGGCGCGCGGAACGTGCGGGATGCCAAGGTAATGGGCATAGTCGAACCGGCCTGCCAGATAGGCGATGATGGCGAACGTGCCCGCCGCGATGATCACCGGCATGGTCGCCAGCCCATCCAGCCCGTCCGTCAGGTTGACCGCATTGCCTGCGCCCACAATCACCACGGCCGCGAACACATAATAGAGCGGCCCGAGCGGAATATAACGGCCGGTCATGAACGGGATATAGAGGTTGGTGCTGATCTGGCTGACGATCATGTAAGCGGCGATTCCGGCGACGACAAACTCCATCATCAGGCGGGTTTTGCCCGAAACGCCTTTGTGGCTGTGCTTGGTCACCTTGTCATAATCGTCAAGAAACCCAATCACGCCGAAGCCGATCGTTACCGCCAGACAGGCCCAGACGAATGGGTTGGTCAGATCCATCCACAAGACCATTGAAACAACCAATGATATAAGGATCATCAGCCCCCCCATGGTCGGCGTACCGCGCTTGGCGAGGTGGGTTTGCGGACCGTCCTCGCGGATCGGCTGGCCCTTGCCCTGCCGTACGCGAAGCATGTTGATGAACCGGGGGCCGATGATCAGGCCGATGACCAGCGCGGTCATCAATGCCGCACCGGCGCGGAACGACTGATAGCGGATCAGGTTCGCGACACCGGGAAAATGCAACCACTCGGCGATCAGATACAGCATTCAGTTCTTCCTGTCGGCCAGCGCCGCCACAACCGCGCCAAGCCCTACCGAGTTCGATCCTTTGACAAGGATGGCATCGCCGGTTTCCAAGCCAAATTCAGCCAGCGCGGACAGCGCTTGTGCCGGAGTCTGGCAATGCGCGAAGGGGACCGGCTTGCCAAGCGCCGACACCCCGGATTTCCCCAGTTCGTCGGCAAGGGCGGTCATCTCGTCGCCCACCAGCACGGCATAATCGACCTTGGCCGCCACTATAGGCTGCACCAGTGCGGCATGGAAGGCCGGACCATGTTCGCCCAGTTCCTTCATCGCCCCCAGAACGGCAATGCGGCGCGTAGCTTTGGTCGCGCCCAGTTGCGCCAGTGTGGCCTGCATCGATGCCGGATTGGCGTTGTAGCTTTCGTCGATCAGCAGCGCCTCGCCGTTCTTCGCCGCGATCATCTGCATCGCGCCGCGCCCTTTCAGGCCTGCCATTTCGGCCAGCGCCAAGCCAGCTGCGCCCAGATCGCCACCGACCGCGCGCACTGCCGCCATCACCGCCAGCGAATTGCTGACCCAATGCTCGCCCGGCGCAGCGACGGTATAGCATAGCCGCCGGTCGCCCATGTCAGCCGTCACCAGCGAGCCGCCGCCGTAAGCCGCCACGGCATCGAGCAAGCGAACATCGGCGTGAGCCGCGCGGCCAAACGACACGACCTTTGCGCCGCACAGTTCGGCGGCCTTGCGCAAGCGTTCGAAATGCGGGCTGTCCACCGGGATAATCGCCGTGCCGCCGGGCTTCAGTCCAGCGAAAATCTCGGCCTTGGCATCGGCAATCGCTTCCTCGCTGCCAAGGTTTTCGATGTGCGCCGGGGCAATGGTGGTGATCACGGCAACGTGCGGACGAACCTGCGCCGTCAATCCCGCGATCTCGCCCGCGTGGTTCATGCCCATTTCAAAAATGCCGTATTGCGCGGTCGCGGGCGTCCGTGACAGGCTGAGTGGAACGCCGACGTGATTGTTATAGCTCTTGACCGAGCGGTGCGCGTGGCCGTGGCTTGAGCGGTCTAACGCCGCGAAGATCGCTTCCTTGACCCCGGTTTTGCCGACCGATCCGGTGACGCCGATCACTTTGGCGTGGCTGCGATCCCGCGCGACGCGAGCCAGCGCCTGCAACGCGGCAAAGGTATCGTCCACCAGCACATGCGGCCCCGGAACCGGACGGTCCACCACCACCGCCGCCGCACCTTTGGCCAAGGCCATGTCGACAAACCGATGGCCGTCCATGCTTTCGCCGATCAGCGCGAAAAACAGGTCGCCCGGCTGCACATCGCGGCTGTCAATCTCGACGCCGGACGCCTGGAACGCGCAGCTTGCCTTGCCGCCGGTCGCCTCCGCGACGCTCGCGCTGTCCCACAGCGCTAGCGGCAAGTCGTCCGCATCGTTGGCTGGCCACGGTATCACGGCGGCATTGGTTACGGCTGGAAGGCTCATAATCCGGCACACTCCCTTGCGACTGCAACGTCGTCAAACGGCAAGACCCGCGCGGCGTCGCCCCGACCAATGATCTGGCCTTGTTCATGTCCCTTGCCCGCGATCAGGACGATATCGTCGCGACCGGCTTCGGCAATGGCGGCGGCGATGGCTTGGCGGCGGTCGCCTATTTCGCGCATATTCACGCCGCCCGCCAGCACCATGCGGCGAATTTCTGCGGGATCTTCGCCGCGCGGGTTGTCGTCGGTGACGATGCCAAGGTCTGCCTGCTCCGCTGCAACGCGGCCCATTTCCGGGCGTTTGCCCTGATCCCGGTCGCCGCCCGCGCCGAATACCAAGATCAAGCGTCCGGCCAAGTGCGGGCGTAGCGCGGCGATAGCGGCGGCCAGAGCGTCAGGCGTATGGGCGTAATCGACATAGACCGGCGCTCCGGCCCGGGTGATCGCCGCGCGCTCCAGACGGCCACGCACTGGTTGCAGGCGGGAGAGCGCGTCGAACACGCGCGCGGCATCATCATTAGCAGCCAGCACCAAACCGGCAGCGACCAGTGAATTGGCAGCCTGATAAGCCCCAATCAGCGGCAGGTTTATCGTGCTCCGCGCGCCCTTATACTCAATCGCCAGCGTCTGGCCGAGTTGTGTTGGCGTGCGCGACAGCAAGCGAATGCCGTCGCCCGTCTCGCCCACCGTCAGCAAGCGCAATCCGCGTGTGGTCGCCCGTTCAATCACGCGGCGTGACCAGTCGCCATCGTCGGCCCAGATTACTGCCGTGCCATCCGCGTCGACCACTTCGTCGAACAGTCGCATCTTGGCGCTGAAGTAGTCGTCCATATCCTTGTGGTAATCGAGGTGATCGCGGCTGAGGTTGGTGAATGCCGCCGCCATGACCCGCAGGCCTTCGTTGCGGTATTGCGACAGGCCATGGCTGGACGCCTCATAAGCCACGTGTGTCACCCCTTCGCGGGCGAGGCCGGTCAGGTTGGCCAGGAACGTGACAATGTCGGGCGTGGTCAAGCCAGTCGACACGCTTTCGTCGCTGGTGGTCACGCCCAATGTGCCAATCGAGGCCGCGCGGTGGCCGAGCATACGCCAGATCTGGCGCACCATCTCCACCGTGCTGGTCTTGCCATTGGTGCCGGTTACGGCGACCACGGTTTCCGGAACGGGCGTGAAAAACTGCGCTGCCAACCGGGCAAAGGCACGGCGCGGCAGAGAGTCAGCGATGTGGACTGCGCCGCTGACTTTGGCTTCAGGCCGCGCGACAATCGCCACCGCGCCCGCCAGAACCGCTGCCGGGATGAAGTCCTCTCCATTCACCGTCGCGCCCTGGAACGCGCCGAATACAGTGCCGGGTGCGACCTTTCGGTTGTCGATGGCGAAACCGGTGACTGGCGAGTCTTCGCCTGTGGGTAGGGCTATGCCTGCCTGCGCGGCAAGGATGCCCAGCTTCACTCGCCGTTTCCGTTAGCCACCAGCGGCGACAGGTCCGAAATGTCCACATCGCGGCTGTCGTCAGGCATGATCCCCAGCAGCGGTCCGATGCGCGGCACCAGACGGCCGACAACCGGCGCTGCGTTCCATGCGGCGGTGCGCTGACCGGAAGTCGCGACCGTGCCCTTGGGCTCGTCGAGCATGGCGATGATCACATAGCGCGGATGATCCATCGGGAAGGCGGCGGCAAAAGTCGCCACCAGCGATGTCTTGCTATAGCCATGCGCGCCGGGCTTTTCAGCACTACCGGTCTTGCCGCCGACCCGGAAGCCGACCGCATTGGCCTTGCGCCCGGTGCCGTCGACCACGATCATCCGTAGCAGTTGCCGCATCCGCGCGCTGGTCGATGCGGTGAACACCCGGCGGCCTTCGGGGATATGGCCGGGAGCCAGCTTTTGCAGTGTTGCCGGACGCCAGATGCCCCCATTGACGAGTGCGGAATAGGCGCTGGCGAGATGCAGGGGCGTCACCGCAATACCGTGGCCAAACGACACGGTCATGGTCGTGATCCGCGCCCATTCCCCGCGCGGCCACAGCGGAAAGCCCTTGGCCGGAAGTTCGATATAGGGGCGCTCATTAAAGCCCAGCGACATCATCGTCTGGCGCAGCCGCACGCCGCCCAGCTTGTCACCGATCTGCGCGGTGACGACGTTGGATGAATGGATCAGCGCCTCTGGCACGTTGAGCGACGAGCCGAAGTTTTCGTGATCGTGGATCTGGAAATTGTCGATCTGCAGCGGCGCTCCGGCGGGCCACCGATGCGCCATGTCCGTAATCACGCCCGCGTCAATTGCGGCGGCGACAGTGATCGGCTTGAACGTGGAACCCAGTTCATAAACCTGATTGGTCATGCGGTTGAAGATGTTCGACGCGCCTACCTCATCGATCAGGTTGGGGTTGAACGATGGCAACGAGGCCAGCCCCAGCACTTCGCCGGAATCGACATCGAGCACGATGCCAGCCGCGCCGATGGCGTTGCTTTCAGCCATGCCGCGCCCCAGTTCATCCTCCAGCGCGCCCTGCACGCGGGTGTCGAGCGACAGTACCGCCGGCTGACCGCGCGTTGCCGCGTCGGTCAATTGCTTGTTGAACACCTGCTCCATGCCGACCCGGCCGACGCCGTCCGCGCCGACATAGCCGAGCACGTGCGCGGCCATTGATCCTTGCGGATAATAGCGTTCGTTCTCACGCGGAAATTCCAGCGCCGGTTCGCCCAGCGCGTGAATGCGGTTGGCGTCTTCGGGCATGATCCGGCGGCGCAAATAGCTCGGCTTGTCAGAGCTGAGCCGCGCGACCAGCTTTTCGTAATTCTCATCGGGGAAAATGCGGATCAGAGCTGCCGCTACTTCCTGCGGGGTTTTGACCAGCGGTGAACCGCCGCCCAGCGCGCCCGGATTGAACCACAGCGCATAGGCGGGAAATGCGCGGGCCAAGGGCGTGCCGTTGCGATCAACAATCTCGCCGCGCGGGGGCAGCAGCGCTTCGGCCATCGACCGGTTGCTCGGCGCGGACTGGCCCATGCCCAGCCAGGCGATGCGGACGATTGCGGTAAAGGCAATCGCGGTAAACAGCGCCAGCACCCAGAGCACGCGCCACTTAGCGATCAGCAGCAGCCGCTGACGCACGTTGACAAGTTGCACCCGTCCCGACGAAATTGTTGCCGAGACGGCCATTGCAGTCATTCCACGGCCACCTTCTTGCCGGGTGTGGGAGCAGGCAGGCGATCGACGCCAGAGAGCCGGTCACCCAGTTCAGCCGCGCCAGTGCTGTGGCGCGCGCCGCCGGGCGGTATCACCGCCGCCATCGCATTTCCAGTCAAAGGACTGACCATGGCCACCAGACCCGACTTTTGGGTGTTACCCGACTTTTCTGTATCAGTTGCCGTGGCGACCATGATCGGTTCGGGCGCATCGACACTGCGCGGCTTGCTGAGCGAGGCCAACTGGCGCTCGTTTTCCAGATATTGCTGCGCGGTCGGGGCCTGATAGCCGAACTCGACCTGATTAAGCGCGGTCAACTGTTGCTGGTTGGCGCGGGTTTCAAACTCGGTTTCCAGCAGGCTCTTGTCCTGCTCGATCCGCACGATCTGGCGCTCGGTCAGTCGCACCTGACTTTTCACGGCATTGACCCGGAACGTCAGTGCGAGAGTCAATGCACCGCAGACCGCAAGAATTACGGCCCAACCAATCGAACGCATGCGGGAACGGGTAACCATCATGCCGCTCTCCTTTCACCAGACGAGTGTGACCTTGGCGGCGCGCCGCTGCGCACTGCCGAACGCAGAGTTGCCGAACGCGAGCGCGGGTTGCGCGCCAGTTCGGCCTCGGAAGGACGGACTGCCCGCCCAACCGATTCAAATGTTGCCGCCGAAGCCGCCGCCACCTGCGGCAAGTGGCGTGATCCGCCCGCATTGCCGCCGCTGGCGTCGCGCAAGAACTGCTTGACGATGCGGTCCTCCAGACTGTGAAAGCTGACTACCGCCAACCGCCCGCCGCTGCGAAGCAGGACTTCCGCCGCTGCCAAGGCCGCCTCCAACTCTTCCAGTTCGGCGTTCACGTGGATACGGACGGCCTGAAAGCTGCGCGTTGCGGGGTCTTTCGGAGCGCGTGCGCCCTTGAAATTGGGGTTATATCCCACGGCCTTACGCACCACATGTGCCAGTTCGCCGGTTGTCGTTAGCGGGCGGGCCGCGACAATCGCCCGGGCAACCCGGCGCGACTGGCGCTCCTCGCCATAGCGGAACAGCACGTCGGCAATGTCGCCCTCGGCGGCATTGTTGAGGAAGTCGGCGGCGCTTGGCCCGTCCTGCGCCATGCGCATGTCGAGCGGTCCGTCCGATGAGAACGCAAAGCCGCGCTCTGGCTGGTCAAGCTGCATCGACGATACGCCAATGTCCATGACCAAGCCATCCACGTGCGCAATTCCGGCCGCAGTCAGGGCGGCGACCATTTCGGAAAAGCGGCGCGGGTGCAGCACCAGCCGGGGCGGGACTTCCCCGGTTTCGGGCCACTGCTGACCGGCGGCAATCGCATCGGGATCGCGATCGAACGCATGGACAGTCGCGCCGGCATCCAGCAGCCGCCGGGTATAGCCGCCAGCGCCAAACGTCGCGTCGACGATGACCGATCCGGGCCGGGGCAACAGCGCGTCGATAACCTCATCGATTAGCACGGGGATGTGGGGAGCGCCGTTCATTTGCGGCGCTTTCCGGGTTTGGCCATGTCCATGCAGTCCTCGCAGGCTGCTTTCACATGCCGCCACTCGTCGCCCAGTTTCATCAGGACATCGGGGTTGAAAATCAGGATTTCCGGGCCAGCGCCGTGGAAATACAGGCTCTCGCTGATCTGGCCGTGCTTGATGAAGCGCGGCGGCAGGACGAACCGACCGCTTTCATCAAACGGCACCTCGGAAAAGCCGAACAATTCGGAATAGCGGATCTGGCGGTTGAAAGCCTTGCCGTCACGGATGGCCTGAGCCTCTTCGCGCTCGATCTGTTCGTCGAGCTCGTCCTTGCTGGCAAGGCCAAAGCCGATCAGGCAGGGCAGGCTGGAATGGGTTTGCAGACAAAGGGTGCGCTGGCCGTTGCTGGCCTCTTTCACCGTCCGGCGGAAATCGGGGGGCAGCACGAAGCGATCGTTTCCGCCTTTAAGCGAAAACTCCTGCCCGTTGTACCTGACCCGTTTGATTTCCAATGCCCCAGTGCCCCGCCTTGGGAAAACCCAGTTGACCCAAATGGCCGGGATAAAGCTTCGCCTCCGGCCCGCGCGTCCTCGCGGCCCGTACATCCAATGCGGACGCGGCGTGTGAAATCATCCCGATCAAGAGAAGTGCATAACTCCGCTTAATCGGGGTTGAAAGGGAAAAACACGGGAAAT
>JBDUBN010000483.1:0-2334 GCA_040004085.1 Novosphingobium sp. | reverse complement strand
CGATCTGCCTTTGGCGGAAATGGTGCTGGTAACGTTTCGCGCACGCGCGCACAGCCCCGCCGCCGCGCAGTTGATCCGCATAGCGATGGCGCTGATGCGTCGTTAATCCGCTATATTATAATCGCGCTCCCCCTACGACAGGCCTGTTTTTGGGGTTGGCTTCAACGCTGGCGGATACATGGAGTTGGTGGGCGCAATGTTGGGCTGCTGCTCCGATCCGCAGAAACGCTTGGGGAAAGTCACCGATCGCAAGTCGAGATGGAAGCGGGCCCCCGCAACCAAACACAAAAGCCCAGCGCAACGAACTTACAACGGCGGCGCAGACTAGCGTCGCACTAGCCGTTACTCGCTACAGTGCGCGCTGACCTACCCAATGACTTTACATCGCATCGCGGGGGTCAGAGCGCGGCATCAGACCTCAATGCGCCGCGCCCCAACTGCGGCCCGTCCCGATCTCAATGCCCAGAGGCACCTCCAAGCGCACCGCAGGATGCGCCGCCTCGGCCATAACCCGTTCAATCACCACACGTGCCGCCGCCACGTCGCCTTCGGGCAGTTCGAAAACCAGTTCGTCGTGGACTTGCAGCAGCATCTTTACGCTGCTCAGACCGGCCTCAGCAAGCGCTGGGCCCATGCGGACCATTGCCCGCTTGATGATGTCCGCGCAGGTCCCCTGAATCGGCGCGTTAATTGCCGCGCGCTCGCTTCCTTGGCGTTCGGCCTGCTGCTTTGAGTTGATGCGGGGGAACCAGGTCTTGCGGCCGAACAGTGTCTCCGAATAGCCCCGCTCGCGCACGCCTTCCAGCGTGGCGTGGATGTAGTTGCGGATGCCCGGGAACCGCTCGAAATAGCGGTCGATCATCGCCTGCGCTTCGTCGGCGCTCACGCTCAGTCGTTGCGCCAGACCCCAGCGGCTGATGCCATAGAGGATGGCGAAATTGATCGTCTTGGCCCGTCCCCGCGTGTCGCGGTTGACTTCGCCGAACAGCTCGAGCGCGGTGCGGGCGTGAATATCCTCGCCGGCCGCGAACGCCTCCTTCAGCGCCGGTACGTCAGCCATGTGCGCGGCCAGACGCAGTTCGATCTGGCTGTAATCCGCCGCGAGCAGGACGTTGCCCGGCTCGGCCACGAAAGCCTCGCGGATCTGGCGGCCGATCTCGGTGCGAATTGGGATGTTCTGCAGGTTGGGCTCAGTGGACGAAAGCCGCCCGGTCTGCGCCCCGACCAGGCTGTAGCAAGTATGCACCCGCCCGGTCCTGGGATTGATCGCCGCCTGCAGCGCCTCGGTATAAGTCGAGCGTAGCTTGGCCAATTGGCGCCATTCCAGCACCTTCACAGCAATGCCTGCGCCCTCGGCAACCGTCTGGTTGACCAGATCTTCCAGCACGCCCTGATCGGTTGAATACTGCCCGCTCTTCCCCTTCTTGCCGCCCTTGTACCCGAGCTTGTCGAACAGTACGTCGCCCAGCTGCTTGGGGCTACCGATGGTAAAGACTTGCCCGGCCAGCCCGTGGATTTCGCTTTCCAGCGCCAGCATGGCTTCGGCAAATTCGGACGACAGGCGCGCCAGTCGTTCGCGGTCGACCTTGATGCCCGCGCGTTCCATTTCGGCAACCACCGGAATGAGCGGACGGTCCACGCGTTCGTAAATCCGCGTGCCGTGCTCTTCGGACAGGCGCGGCTTCAGCAGGCGGTGCAGACGCCAGGTGACGTCGGCATCCTCGGCGGCATATTGCGTTGCGCGGTCGAGCAGCACTTCGGCGAAAGTGATGGCCTTTTTGCCGCTGCCGCACAGATCCTTGAACGTCAGGCAAGTGTGCGCGAGATGGCGCAGGGCCAGTTCGTCCATACCGTGCCCGCCGCCGATGCCGTCTTCGCTGCGCCCGGCGTCAAGGTCGAAGCTCATCACCATGGTATCGTCGATCGGGCTGACGTGGATGTTATGCCGGGCGAAGATGTTGAGGTCATATTTGGCGTTCTGGCCAACCTTCAGCACCGCGCCACTTTCCAGCAGTGGTTTCAGCAGGGCGAGCGCCTGGGCCCGGTCGATCTGCGGTGGCTTTTCCGAAAACATGTCGCTGCCGCCGTGGCCGAGCGGGATGTAGCAGGCGTGATTGGGACCCACGGCCAGGCTGACGCCCACCAGTTCGGCGCGCATCGCGTCAATGGCGCTGGTTTCGGTATCGACCGCCACGGTGCGCGCTGCGAAAGCGCGGGCGATCCATGCTTCCAGTTCCTCGCGGGTTTGGACACAAGGATAGGCGGACAGGTCAATCGGGGGCATGTCCGGCACCGCTTGCCTGCTGCCCTGCGGTGCCGCAGGAGCGCCTGCAG
>JBDUBN010000103.1:0-7828 GCA_040004085.1 Novosphingobium sp. | reverse complement strand
GACTTGCTCATCTTGGCGCTGCCGTCGCGCAGGCTCATGATCCGGGCGGCTTCGGGCGGGATGATCGGTTCGGGCAGGGTGAACACCGGTGCGTCTTCTGAACCGAAGTCATTGTTGAACTTTTGCGCGATGTCGCGCGCCAGTTCCAGATGCTGCTTCTGATCTTCGCCAACCGGAACGTGGGTCGCCTGATAGAGCAGCACGTCGGCAGCTTGCAGCACCGGATAGGTATAGAGCGCGATGGACGCGCCCTCACGGTTCTTGCCGGACTTGTCCTTGAACTGGGTCATGCGGTTCAGCCAGCCCATGCGGGCGGTGCCGGTCAGCAGCCATTGCAGTTCGGCGTGGGCGGGAACTTGCGCCTGATTGAACAGCGTCGAGCGATCGGGATCGATCCCGCAAGCAACCAGCGCGGCAACCATTTCGCGCGTGCTGGCGGCCAGATCCGCGGGCACGTGCGGCATCGAAATGGCATGCAGATCGGCGAGGAAGTACAGGCACTCACCGCCTGCTGCGCCGTATTCGTCCTGCATCTTCACCCAGTTGCGGATCGCGCCCAGGTAGTTGCCAAGGTGGAGATTGCCGGTCGGCTGGATGCCCGAAACGATACGCATGGAATTGTTCTCAGTCAGTTGGCGCGCTTGCGCCGGAGGAATTGCAGATCGTCACGGGAAAATGCCCCCAGCACAATCGTCGCCAGCCCATAGACCAGCGCACCCGATGAAACCAAGAGGCTAAGCGTCGCCAGCCGCACCAGCCATGTGCCGTGGACATAGGGCATCAGATACCCCTGCGCCGCCCACAGCACCCCGCCCATCGCCAGCGCCGCCAGCGCCAGCCGAGGCGCGCGGCGGCGTAGGCGGGCGTCAGGCTCAAAATGGCCGCGCTTGCGCAGCGTATGATACAGCATGGCGACGTTGACGGTGGAGGCGATGGCGGTTGCCAGCGGCGGTCCCATGTGTTGCAGCGGCACGATCAGCGCCAGATTGCCGATCAGGTTCACCAGCATCGAAATCATCGCATAGCGCACCGGGGTCTTGGTATCCTGCCGGGCATAGAACCCCGGCGTCAGCACCTTGACCAGAATATAGCTCGGCAGGCCGATCGAGAACGCGGCCAAGGCCTGCGCTGTGGCGTGCGTGTCGGCGGCATCGAACTTGCCATAGCCGAACAGCGCTGCGGCAATCGGCTCTCCGCACAGCACCAGCGCGACCGTGGCAGGCAGCGTCAGCAGCAGCGCCAGTTCCATGCCCCGGTTCTGCGTTTCCATCGCCTCGGCGTGGTGTCCGCCGCCCAGTTGGCGCGAGATCGTCGGCAGCAGCACGGTGCCAAGGCCAATGCCGATCAGGCCCAGCGGCAATTGGTTCAGCCGGTCGGCCATGTAGATATAAGTTACCGACCCATGCGCCAGCAGCGAGGCGGCGAGGGCGGTAGAGATCACCAGATTGATCTGCACCGCCCCGGCTCCGGCAGCAGCGGGCCAGATCAGTGACAGCAGGCGCTTGACCTCTGGCGTCCATTGCGGCCAGCGCAGGCGCAGGGTGATGCCGTTCTGTCGGCACGACCACGCCAGCCAGATCAGCTGCAGCAGGCCCGAAACGCTCACCGCAATCGCCTGATTACGCGCGGTTATCAGCGGGTCAGGCGAATGCCAGCCGAGCAGCGCGGCGATCAGCGTCAGGTTCAGCAGGATCGGCGCGGCGGCGTTGACCCAGAACTTGTGCAGCGAATTGAGGATACCGCCCAGCAGCGACACCAGACTGATCAGCATCAGGTACGGGATGGTGATCCGCGAAAGCTGGACCGCAAAGGCGAACTGATCGTGGCTGACACCGTTGAACTTGCCCGACAGGGCGAACGTTACAGGCCAGGCGAAGATTTCAAGGATTACCGTCATTACGAACAGCACCGGCAGCAGCACCGACAGCGCCGCTTCGGCGAACTGAACGCCCGCAGGCAGCCCCGGTCCGTCCGGATCGCTCACCTTCTGGTTGAACATCGGAATGAAGGCGCTCGCAAACGCGCCCTCGGCAAATAGCGCGCGGAACATGTTGGGCAGGCGGAACGCGACAAGGAACGCGTCGGAGGCGAAACTCGCGCCGATAAAACGTGCGAACAGGCTGTCGCGCACCAGCCCCAGCACCCGGCTGGCCAGCGTCAGTCCGCCGATAGTGCCGGTGGCTTTAAGTAGGTTCACGCGCGCGCCCCGGTGTGCGAAGGCACTTTCCGAGGCGCATTCATGATCAGGCGTGGCCTGCCGGTTCAGCTTCGGCGACTTGCTGCTGCTGCGCAAGCTGCTGCATGTACAGGCCGTTGAAGTCGATGGGTTCCAGCATCACCGGCGGGAAACCGGCATCGCGCACGGCATCGGCGACGATGCGGCGGGCGAACGGGAACAGGATGCGCGGGGCTTCGGCATACAGAAAAGCGTGCATCTGTTCCGGCGCCAGACCGCGCATGCCGACGAGGCCGCAATAGGCCAGCTCGACCAGAAACGCGGTGCCGCCTTCGCACTTGGAAGTCAGCGAGACTTTCAGTTCGACTTCATGGATCTCGGCATCAACGGCATTGGCGATGATGTTGAACTGCACGTCGATCTGCGGCGCGTCGGTCCACTGAAAGCTGGCCGGAGCGTTCGGGTTTTCGACCGACAGATCCTTGATATACTGCGATATTATTCCCGCCGCAGGGCTGGTATCGGCGCCGTTAGGAACCGGGTTATCAAGGTTGAGGTTGCTGATCACATTGCCATCTTCGGCGCCATCGTCGGCCATGGTAGTTCTTTCTGGTTAGCTTGAGTAGTGAGGTTTGGCGGGCGACTAGCACCACGTGCGGCGGGCGGCAATCTCTGCGTTGTGCGGCGATGCAAGTCGATTGCGTCCAAAAAATCACCCTGCCGCGAAAAATGCACGAATATCGCCGCTCACACGTTGTTCATTTGTCAAGATTACCTATCTGGGGCAATATACCCCGGCTGCATCGATGCAGCAGAGCAGAAAGAATCAAGGCGTGACCGTCGAAATCGTCATTCTGGCCATGATCGCAGCCTTTCTGGGCCTGCGACTCTATTCCGTCCTCGGCCGCCGTGCCGAGCACGAGGAAGAGCCGATACAGGGCCGGTTCGATGCCGCCGATGCCAAGCCGCTGCCGCGCAGCCCGGCTCTGCGCCCCGCGGATCGTGCCGCTGACCGTCCGGTGGCCTTGGTTGCCGTCGGCGAACGCGAAACCCCCGGTGTGCTGCCGGTCGCCGAAAGAGGCCTGCGTGAAATTGCCGCTGCTGACCGCCGCTTTGATGCGCTGGCATTTCTCGGCGGTGCACGCGGAGCCTATCGCATGATCCTCGAAGCGTTCTGGCGCGGCGATAAGCAGGAACTGGCGCAGCTCTGCGATGATGACGTGCTGGCGGGCTTTTCCGGTGCCATTGATGCGCGCAACGCTGCCGGTGAAACGCTGGAAAGCCGTTTGGTGCGGATCGAAGATGCCGTTATCACCGAGGCCACTTTCAGCGCGCCAGTTGCCCGCATCACCGTGCGGTTCACCGCAGACATTGCCGCGGTCACCCGCGATGCGTCAGGCGCAATGATCGCCGGATCGCTTGATGACGCGATCGAGGCGCGCGACCTTTGGACCTTCAGCCGCAATCTCCAGTCGGCTGATCCGGACTGGCTGCTGGACGAAACTGACGAGGTTTAAGCCGGGTATGCGGGGCCGGGGTTGGGGCGAGAGGCTGATTCGCCGTATCCGTCTGATTGCTGCGCTGCTCATGTTTTCGGCGCTTGCTGCTTGTACAGTTATCCCCAGCGCGCATCCGCCCATGGCAACGACGGTTCCGCGTCGGCCTGTTCCAGTGCCTTCCATGCCGCCTTCGCCGCCGCCGAGCGCATTGATGCTTGGCGTTCGGTCAGGCCCAGCAATTTCATCGTTGCCCCTGTCGTCGGGCCGAGCCCCCGCAGCGCTCCGTTCGTTTATCGAAAGCTGCCCGCGCCTCACCGTTCGCAATGACACCAGCGGCCTGACCCGCCCGCAGGACTGGCGACCTGCCTGCGATTCTGCCCGGGCGTGGCCCAGCGACAATGCTTCCGCCTTCTTCACCCAATATTTTGAAACCGCTCGAGTTGGCGATGGCAGCACTTATGTGACCGGCTATTACGAGCCCGAAATCGCCGGAACGCGTGACCCGCAGCCCGGCTTTGCGGTGCCGGTCTACCGGATGCCGCCCGATCTGGTGCGGGGTTGGGCCGATGAGGTCCCGCCAGAACAGCGCGTCGGCCCGCCGCCTTTGGGCCGGATCGACGACTACAGCCAGTTCGTGCTCTATTACGATCGCGGGCAGATTGAGGATGGTGCCTTGGCGGGCAAGGGGCTGGAACTGGCCTATGCCGCCGATCCCGTCGAGTTCTTTTTCCTGCAAATTCAGGGCTCCGGCCGCCTGATCGCGCCAGACGGCAGCGTCATGCGGATCGGCTATGCCGGGCAGAATGGCCGCGATTATGTGGGTATCGGCAGCAAGATGCGCGATGCGGGGCTGATCGGCAGCGGGCCGGGTCAGTATCCCGGATCGATGCAGGGCATCATGGCCTACCTTCGCGCCAATCCGATCGAGGGCAAGGCGCTGATGCGGCAGAACCCCAGCTATGTGTTCTTTCGCGAGGTGATCGGCGATGGACCGGTTGGCGCGCTGGGGGTGCCGGTGCGCGGGCAGTCCAGCGTGGCGACTGACCCGCTATACGTGCCGCTCGGAGCGCCGCTGTGGCTCAACACTGATCGCGCCGAAGTCAGCGGGCTGTGGGTGGCGCAGGATACCGGCGGCGCGATCAAGGGCCCGAACCGGTTCGACAGTTTCTGGGGCGCTGGTCCCACCGCGCGCACGATTGCGGGCGGTATGTCGGCGCGGGGCGATGCCGTGCTGTTCCTGCCCAAGGGTACGCTCGCCCGGCTTGGTGTTCCGTAATGCGGCCCCCGCGCGGGCTTAGTCCGGATGAGGCTGCGCTGTGGGCGCGTGTCGCGGCGACAGTAAAGCCTATCCATGTGCGCAAGGTTTCGCCGCTCGACCCAGTGGTTCCGTCAAAATCCCTGACCCCGCCGCCGCCCGCCAAGCGGCAGAAGGCCGCGCTAACCACCGCGCCCGTCGTTGCCCCGCCCAAGCTGGCAGCCGCCGCCAAACCCCGCCCGCTGGATCGCCACGGCCTTGATGGAACGTGGGACCGCAAGCTGGCGACAGCGGCAATCCAGCCCGACTTCACGCTTGATCTTCATGGCTGCAATCTGGACGCGGCGCACGATCGGCTGGACCACGGCCTGTTCCTCGCCGCTTCGCAAGGCGCGCGCGTAGTGCTGGTGGTCACTGGTCGCCCGCGTCCGGTCGATGCCGCTGATCGGGGGGAAAAGCGCGGCGCGATCCGGGCCAAGCTGCTCGATTGGCTCGCCGCTGGCCGTCATGCCTCGCAGATTGCCGCCGTCCGCCCGGCGCATCCCCGGCACGGCGGCGCAGGTGCGGTTTACGTGGTGCTGAAGCGGGCGCGCTGATGCTAAGTGGGCGTTAAGCCAAATCGGAGAGACTATGGCAGGCGGTTCGCAACGTACTATCCTGATCGCGCTGGCGGCGAATGTCGCCATTGCCGTGGCCAAGTTCGTCGCGGCGGCGATCACCGGGTCGTCAGCGATGTTGACCGAGGGCGTGCATAGCCTTGTCGATTCAACCAACCAGTTGCTGCTGCTTTACGGGCGCAAGCGATCAATCCGGCCTCCCGATGCGCTGCACCCGTTCGGGCATGGGCGAGAGCTGTATTTCTGGAGCTTTATCGTTGCTATTCTGGTGTTTGGCTTGGGTGCGGGGGTGTCGGTCTATGAAGGCCTGCATCATATCGACCATCCCGAGGCAGCAGGCAGCCCGCTGATCGCTTTCGTCGTGCTGGGCATCGCGGCAGTGCTCGAAGGCTATTCTACATGGGCGGCGAAAAAGGATTTCGACGCCGCGCGCGGCACCAGCAATCTGTTTCAGTCGATCCGCCAGTCCAAGGACGCGCCGACTATCGTGCTGCTGCTTGAGAACGCCGGGGCGCTGGTCGGGCTGGCGATCGCGGCGGCGGGGCTGGTGGTCAGCCTGTTGACGGGCAATCCGTTTTGGGACGGGCTGGCGTCGGTGCTGATCGGCTTTGTGCTGGGTGTACTGGCGTTGCTTCTGCTGTTCGAGGCAAAAAGCCTGCTGATCGGCGAAGCGGCAGACCCCCGGCTGGTCGCGGCGATAGGTGAACTGGCCGCTGGCCACGCCGGGGTGGTCAAGGTGCATGAGGTTTTGACGCTCCATTCCGCGCCCACCATGGTCACGGTCATCATCAGCGCGGATTTTGACGACACGATTACCGCCCGTCAGGTGGAGCGGATCGTCGCCTCGATAGAAACCCAGGTGGCGACGGATTTCCCCATCGTGGCGAGAGTTTACGTGCGGCCGTGCGATCCAGGTGACGCCCGGCGCTGAGGGTGGGTAACATGAAATGTCGCGCTCGCCGGATTACACCGCTTGCTTGATCCGGTCGGCATAGTTAGCGCGCTTTCGCAGAGTCGCCGATTGGCCGCGCTGGGAATTTGGGGGGAAGTGTTCAATGTTCGCATGGTTTCAGCGGCTTTTGCCGAAAACGGGCGACTTCTTCGGCATGTTCGAACGCCACAGCGCGGCTATCGTCGGCGCGGCGAACGCATTGGACGAACTGGCGCGCGGCAAAGGCGATGCCGCCAGCAATTTGCGCACCATCCGCGATGAGGAGCATGTCGCCGACGAAGTCGTGCGCGAATGTTTGCATGTGGTCCGCCAGACCTTCCTGACCCCGTTCGATCGCGGTGCCATCACCTCGCTGATCGGCAAGATGGACGACACGATTGACGAGATGAACGCGGTCGCCACCGCCATCGACATCTACGAATTCACCAAGTTTGACCCGCAGATGCAGGAAATCGCCGCGATCATCGTCGAGGCTTCGCGCCTGATTGCCGAGGCCATGCCGCTCCTGCGCGAAGTCGACCGCAACGGCCACCGTCTGCACGAACTGACCGGGCGACTCGTCGCTCTGGAGGGCAAAGTCGATTTGTTGCACGCATCCGGCCTCAAAGTGCATTACCTCGCGGCAAGGGGCGGCGGTATGACGCTGACGTTCTTGGTGAGCCGCGAGATTTACAAGCATCTTGAGCGGGTTGCCGACGCGTTTGAAGACGTCGCCAACGAAATCGATTCACTCGTCATCGACCACGCGTAATGCGTTTTCGGCGACAGGAGCGCAGCTGCCATGCATGAGCTTGCCTTTCCCCTGCTGGTCGGGTTGATCATGCTGGCGCTAGCGTTCGACTTCCTGAACGGCCTGCATGACGCCGCCAATTCCATCGCCACGGTCGTCTCGACCCGGCTGATTTCGCCGGTCAAGGCGGTGATGTTCGCCGCCATCGCCAATTTCGCGGCCTATTGGATCATGGGGCTGCATGTCGCCGAAACGGTCGGCAAGGGCATCATCAACAAGGACGTGGTGACGCCAGCCGTGGTGTTCGGCGCGCTGGTGGGGGCGATGTTCTGGAACGTGGTCACCTGGCTGCGCGGCATTCCATCATCATCCAGCCACGCGCTGATCGGCGGGCTGCTGGGCGCGGGCATTGCCCATGCCGGGTTCGGTGCGGTGGAAAGTTCGGGTACGCTCAAGACCCTGGTGGCGATCTTCCTGTCGCCGCTGCTCGGATTCTTGCTGGCGATGTTGATGATGCTGCTGACCAGCTGGGGCTTTCGCGGGTTCCAGCCGCGCCGGGCCGAGGGCGTGTTCAAATCGCTGCACGTGCTGTCTTCCGC
>JBDUBN010000482.1:0-2364 GCA_040004085.1 Novosphingobium sp. | reverse complement strand
AAGCTGCTGATCACCGTGCGTGAAAGCGGCATGTTCAGCCCCAAGGCGCTGGGCAAGGCGGGAGACCAGACGGCCAACGAGTTCCTGATGCATGCCCTGCGCGAACAGCGGCCTGACGACGGCCTGCTGTCCGAAGAGAGCAAGGACACCGAAGAGCGTCTGGCCAAGTCGCGCGTGTGGATCATTGACCCGGTCGATGGCACCCGCGAGTACGGAGAGGCGCGGACTGACTGGGCGGTGCATATCGCGCTGGCTATCGACGGGGTGCCGGTGATCGGCGCCGTGGCGCTACCGGGCCTCGGCGTGGTACTTCGCACCGATCAGCCCAGTGCAGTTCCGCCGGCGCCGGAGCAACTGCGCATGGTCGTCAGCCGCACCCGCGCGGCGCGTGAAGCAACCGACGTGGCGCAAATCCTGGGTGCCGAACTGGTGCCGATGGGCAGCGCCGGGGCCAAGGCCATGGCCATCGTGCGCGGCGAGGCAGACATCTACCTGCACTCGGGCGGCCAATACGAATGGGACAGCTGCGCCCCCGCCGCCGTGGCGCTTGCCCACGGCCTCCACGTCAGCCGTATCGACGGCAGTCCGCTGATCTACAATCAGGCCGACGTCTACATGCCGGACCTGCTGATTTGCCGTAAAGAACATGCGGCACGAGTATTGGCAGAGGTTGCAGCACTAAGTCGGTAGCGGAAATAGCGGGAAATTTTCTGCCAGCACGTTCGTGGGATTGTGTAAGCTGCCGCGGCGGGTGCTGTTTTTCGCGGAGGATGAGCTGGAAACGATTGGCACTGCCAAGATAACGACCGCCGAACTCAGGACTTTGGCGGCGAGGCGATTGGCGACGGAGGGCGTCCAGCTTTAATCACCATTTGGGCAGGATTTACCCGCGTTCTGCATAAATCAGCCCGGCTCTAATAATTCTAGTATATAGTCAGCATTGCTATTACTGTTGCCCTATGAGCGAGAGTATTGGTATCCTGCTGGCCCAGGTTTCGAGGCTGATCCGCCGCGCGTTTGATGAACGGGCGCGGACGATCAGTGTTACGCGCCCGCAATGGCAGGTGATGGTCCTGCTTGAACGGCACAAAGGCATCAATCAGGGCGGTCTGGCCGAGCTGCTGGAGGTGGAGCCGATCACGCTTGGCCGAATGGTAGACCGGCTACAGGACGCGGGGCTGGTTGAACGCCGTGCCGATCCGGCGGACCGGCGAGCGTGGCGGCTTCACTTGACCGACAAGGCGCAGGAATTGCTCGCCGAATTGCGACCGCTGGCTGACGAGTTGGTTGAAACAATGCTGGACGGCCTCAGCGAGGAAAGCCGTAAGGAAATTTCTGTCGGGCTGGAAAAGATGCGCAACAATCTGTCGCGCAAACAGTCCGACTGAATCGGGGCTGGTGGGGCTGCAGCTGTAGCGTCAATTGTCACGCGGTATGGCCGCCAAGCGTGTCGGCGAACCAGTCAGCAATGTAATCGCGGCCAAAGGCCATGTTGTCAGCGCCGACGTGTTCGACCCCGCCTTCGCGCGGAGTGAATATCTTGAGTTCACGGCGCGGGCTTGCGGTCAGTTGCTCGAACGCCTGATAGGCATAGTCGACTGAAATCTGGCGGTCATTTGCCCCATGTGTGACGAGGAACGGAACCTTGATTCGGTCCATGTGACCATTCAGGTTCATGTCCGCGGTCTTGGCATGAAAATCTTCCATGTCGTTGGCACCGAACACCCACATGACATGCGCCCAATAGTGCGGCACCGGATTCTCGCCCTCGCGGTTGAGGCGTTTCTGCTGAACTTCGGCCCAGTTGTGGTTCGCGCCCCAGCAAGCGCCGGATGCAAAGCGCGGCTCGTAAGCAACCGCGCGCGGCGCGAAGTGGCCGCCGAGCGAGATGCCGGTCATGCCAATCTTGGCTGAATCGACCTCGGGTTGTTGTTCCAGCCAGTCGACTGCCTTGGACGCCCACTGTTCGGAATGCGGAGTGGCGGGCAGGTTCTGCAGCCTGAGCGCCTCACCGGTGCCCGGTTGATCGACGCACAAAGTCGAGATCCCGCGCCGGGCCAGCGCCTCTGGCAAGCCGGACCAATACAGCAGCTCCTTGTTGCTATCCAGGCCGTTGCAATAGACCACGACCGGGTGCGGCCCTTCACCGGGCGCGCAGGTCCACAGTGCGGGCATGGTTCCCTCCGCCAATGGCACTTCGACTCGCTCGCAGTTGCGCTTGCCGAGGATCATCGCACGATCAAAGCAATCACGGGCGCGCTGAAAGGTTGCGGTTCGTCCGGGCGTACCGTGCGCCTGCATCCGCTCACCGTTGAACAGATACAGTGCCGCGCGTTCGAGCTTTGCACCTGCCGAAAAGTTCCG
>JBDUBN010000102.1:0-7892 GCA_040004085.1 Novosphingobium sp. | reverse complement strand
CAGCCCGCGCGCATCAAGCCGGGCCATGACATCATCGTAACCACTGCAATTGAGCGCGACGTGGTGGATCGAGCCGGTCGGCCCGGGCATGACCTCGCGTTCATAAGTGCGCGCGCAGTCGGTGCTGTTGAGGTGGAGGATGGCGCGACCGGCCTGGTCATGCATCCACTGGGCCGTGGCGGGGGTCAGCGGCGGCGGGGCGTCGCGCCGTTCGAGATCGAACAGTTCGGCATAGAACCGCGCAGTGCCATCCAGATCGGCGGTGATGATATTGACATGATCGAGCGCGTTGACCTTCATGTCGCGGTCCTTGCGGCGTCCCTGGCCGTTTTGTAGCCAGCGCGGCGCATCGCTTCGATGGCGATGCGCTGGTCATAACCCGGATCCTGCGGATAGTCGCGGTAGTCGCTCAGAACTTCCTGAAAATAATCGGCCAGCTCTTCCTTGTGCTCGGGCATCGGGAAAATATAGGTTTGATTTTCGCGCATCCCTTGCAGGATACGCGCACCGATCACGTCTGGCTCCATCCCGACTTCGTGCAAGCCTGCAAGGCGCTCAACACCATCCCGATTAATCGGCTTTGCGCCTTGCTGGAGCTCCTGCGGGCGAATATCGTCCGAGGCGTAGATATAACTTTTGACCAGGCCGGGGCACACGCACGATACGCCGATGCCGTGCGGCGCAAGGCTGTAGCGCAGGCTCTCACTCAAGCCGCGTACCGCGAATTTGGTAGTATTGTAGATGCCGGGCGTGCCGCTCGCCAGCCAGCCAGCCATCGATGCGGTGTTGACGATATAGCCGCCTTGGCCATGCGCGATCATTCTGGGCACGAAGGTCATCACCCCATTGATCGGGCCGTTCAGGTTAACTCCCATGACCCAGTCCCAGTCGGACCAGCTGGATTCCTCGATGGGCTGGAACAGGTTCACGCCGGCATTGTTGAACAGCAGGGTAACCGGGCCGAACCTGGCTTCAACCTCGTCGGCGGCGCGGGTCATTTCGTCGCGGCTGGCGACATTGACCTGAACTCCCATGACCAGCTGGTTGTCGAGGCTCTTCAACGCGCGTTCGATATGATCCTCGCGGACATCGGCAATCGCCACTTTGCAGCCCTCGGCCAGCAAGGCACGGACGAGGCCGATGCCGATGCCATTGGCACCGCCGGTGACAAAGGCCGTCCGCCCCACGAAATCGATCATTGCACTGCTCCCATTGCCCGCACCGGATTATCCAGTCCGGCGCGGCGTATGCCCATCGCCCAATCGAGCACGCCGTCCTGAGTAAAGGTATCAGCGTAAGTATCGGCGTCGAAGAAATCGAGCGCGAAGAGATAGCGCGCCATCAGGTCTTCGATCTCGGCGCGGTCATCGGCGTAACTCATGCTTGCAGGTCCGCTTGCCGCGCGATCTCGTCGGCCCAGATCGGCGAGTTGAACAGCATCGCGAAGGTCTGTTTGTATTCCGGGTTTTGAGGGAGCTTGGCGGGTACCGCAGCGGCCATGGCATTGCCCCGGTCGGTGACCCCGGCGAGGAATTCGCTGTGGGTGAGGATGTATAGCTCGTCGTTGAGGATGCCCTGCAACACGCGTTCGCCCACTTGTTCTTTGGTTTGGAAGAGATGCAGGAACTGGCCGCCATCGCGCCTGCTCTTGTCTGCCTCGGCATAGCCCGAATCGGCCAGTTCGGCGGGGCGGGTCTCGCCAGCATCAGCGATGTTCGATTGTACCGCACCAGGGCAGAACGCCGAGCAGATCACCCCGCGCGCTTCGAGCTCGGGACGCATGCACTCCATCATGGTCAGCACCGCCGCCTTGCCGGTGGAATAAATGGTGGTGCCGCCCACTGGGACCATGCCGGACATCGACGATGTGTTGACGATATGCCCGCCCTCGCCGTGGGCGAGGATGCGCGGTAGCAGCGTGGTGATGCCATTGATCACGCCGCCCAGATTGACGCCCATCACCCAGTCCCAATCAGCAAACGTGGCCAGATCGGTCGGGCCGACGACCGCGACGCCGGCATTGTTGCACAGGATGTGCAGCTTGCCGAACCGTGCCTCCGCAGCATCGGCAGCGGCGGCGTAGGCACGGCGGTCGGTAACGTCGAGCTTCAGCGCCAGCACCCGATCAGGGCTGCCGAGTTCCGCCTGGGCGGTCGCGAGGTGATCATCCCTGATATCAGCGATGACAACATTCATCCCCGCGCCCAGCAAGGCTTTGCCAATTCCCAGCCCGATTCCGCTCGCTCCGCCGGTGACGAAGGCGGTTTTGCCTTCCAGATTTTGCATTTTTTCAAACCCCTACCCAAAACAGGATGTCTGTCCGTCCCTTACAAAAGACTGGACAACCTCCGTCGAACAATATTGTATCTAACACATACAAAAGTTGCTTTGTAAAGCGACATGGGTGGAGAGCATATATGCAAGCTACTGTAGCGCCGGAGGTTGTCACAGGCCCGCCACGGCTTGTGGCGAATGAAGCCGATGTCACGCAGGGCTGGCCATCGCCGGTTGCGGCCTACTTCGCGTTGGCCGTCATCACCTTTGCGACCTTCCTCAATTTTTTCGATGCGGCGGCATTCGGTTTGCTGGTCGATCCGATCAAGAACGAGTTTCACCTCAGCAACATCCAGATGGGGTGGCTGACAGGCCCGGCAAACATTGTTTTCTATTTGGTCGTATTGTTGCCGCTATCCCGAATGGCCGACATTTACCCGCGCAAGATCGTGCTGTCGGTTGGCGTCTTCTTCATCGCGATCATGAACGCGACGGGCGGACTGGTGACCGGCTTCTGGACCTTGTTCGGCAGCCGGATGCTGGTCGGCGCGGGCGGGTCGGCACATGCACCAAGCGCCTATTCGCTGCTGTCTGACTCATTCCCGCCCACGCGTCGCGCACTGCCTTTCTCGCTACTGCAATTCGGTTTTATCCTCGCAGCGTCGTTTGGCGTCTTGATTGCTGGGCACTTGTACGGTTGGGTTTCGACTTGGCCGGCGACCGAGTTCGCCGGCATATCGGTCCACAGTTGGAAATATCTGTTGTTGATCCTCGCGATACCGGGGATCGCCACTTCACTGCTCATGCTGTTCATCAATGAACCAGCGCGAAAGGGCGTAATCGGACAGGGTGATCCGTTGCCCTTCAAAACCGTCCTGACCGAACTTTGGCAACGTAGGCAGGTCTATGGCCCGCTGTTTATCAGCCTCGGGTTTTCAACAATGAATGCCTTGGCAGTTCCGGCATGGACTGCGCCGTTGATGACGCGCACGTACCACTGGCGAATTCAGGATATTGGCAATTATCTGGCGCCGATGTTTTTGACTGCACAGATTGCAGGTCTGATCGTTGGGCCGATCGTGGTAAACTGGCTCGGGAAAAAGTACAAAGACGCCAATATTCGCGCCACGTTCATTTTTCTGCTCATTGCGTTACCGTTTGGCATCGTCGCCCCGATGATGCCAAACGGGATTCTGTGCTTGGCGTGCTACGCGTTGGTTAGTGCCTGCGGTATCGCTTCGGCCGCTCCTCAAAACCTTGCGATCCAGCTTATCACGCCCAACCAGATGCGCGGCCAGATCACCGGGCTCTATCTGATGATGTTTACCGGCTTTGGCATGATGGGGCCGCTGCTGGTTGGCATTTTCATCGACAAGACATTCGGCCAGGATGCTGACGTGTGGAAGGCCTTGGTGCTGACGGGGATACTTCTGTGGCCACCTGCAGTTTATTTCATGTTCAGGGCAATTAAGCCCTATGGCGAAGAGGTGGTGCGCCTTGATGCTGTAGCGGGCACCGCAGCGTGACCATCGCTTACCCATCGCTGCACATGCTGATCGACGGCGAGTGCGTCGCGGGTGGCGCGCGGCGCACGCATACGGTGGTCAATCCGGCGACCGGGGAAGTGCTGGGCGAACTTCCGCTCGCCGATCTCGCTGACCTTGACCGGGCGCTTGATGCCGCCGCGCGCGGGTTCGCCCGGTGGCGAAAGTCGAGCGCGCAGGAACGGGCCGCCGTGCTTCAGGGCGCGGCGCGGCTGCTGGCTGAGCGGCTGGAAGCGATCGCCCGCATCGCCACGCTCGAACAGGGCAAAACGCTGGCCGAAACGCGCATTGAAGTGATGATGGTCATCGGCCTGTTCAATTTCTACGCGGGCGAATGCCAGCGCACCTATGGCCGAATGCTCGTTCGCCCAGCAGGGATGCGTTCCACCGTTGTGCACGAGCCGGTTGGGCCGGTCGCGGCCTTCGCGCCATGGAATTACCCGATTGGCAATCCGGGGCGCAAGCTGGGTGCGCCGATTGCGGCGGGCTGCTCGGTGATCCTCAAGTCTGCTGAGGAGACCCCGGCCAGCGCGCTCGCCGTGTTGCAATGCTTGCACGATGCCGGCCTGCCAAAGGATGTCGCTCAGGCCGTGTTCGGCGTGCCCGACGAGGTCAGCCGCCACCTGCTCGCCAGCCCGGTGATCCGCAAGTTGTCGTTCACTGGCTCCACGCAAGTGGGCAAACACCTGCTGCGGCTTGCTTCGGAAAACATGCTGCGCACGACGATGGAACTGGGCGGGCACGGCCCGGTACTGGTGTTCGACGATACCGATCTGGAGCGCACCCTCGATGCCGCGGTGCCGCACAAATACCGCAATGCCGGGCAGGTCTGCGTCAGCCCGACGCGCTTCATCGTCCAGGAGGGAATCTATGATCGCTTCCGCGCCGGTTTTGCCGAGCGGGCACAGGCGATCAAAGTCGGCAACGGGCTCGACGACGGGGTACAAATGGGCCCGATGGCCAATGGCCGCCGACCCGATGCCATGGAACACCTGATCGCTGAAGCGGTCGAAGGCGGGGCCCGCCTGTTGGCCGGGGGTGAGCGGCTGGGCAACCAGGGGTTCTTCTTTGCCCCCAGCGTGCTCGCCGAAGTGCCGCTCGATGCCCGGGTGATGAACGAGGAGCCGTTCGGCCCGGTCGCGCTGATCAATCCATATCCCAGCGAAGCGGATATGATCGCCGAGGCCAATCGGCTGCCCTATGGTCTGGCCGCCTATGCTTGGACCAGCGATTCTGGCCGCCAGAAACGGCTTGCCCGCGAGATTGAGGCTGGGATGATCGGGATCAACACGACGATGATCGGGGCCGCCGATTCGCCGTTCGGCGGGGTAAAATGGTCGGGCCACGGCAGCGAAGACGGCCCCGAAGGCCTGCTCGCCTACATGGTGACCAAAGCCGTCCACGAGGGATGATGCAGCGCCGGGAAATGAATGCCGGTCTGGCGGCGGGGGCAGCTGCGCTGGCCCTGTCGGCGGTACCGGGTCACACGAAAGTCAGGAAGGAAGACGAGATGACTCACCCACTCAAAACAGGCGGTGATCGCGGTTATCTGCGCATTGCTACCGAAGAGGCGTTCGCCACGCGCGAGCAAATCGACGTTTTCCTGCGCATGATCCGCGATGGCCAGGCCGACAAGGGCATGGTCTCGCTCTGGGGGTTCTATGGCCAATCGCCGAGCGAGCGGGCGACGCAGATCCTGCACCGCCTGCTTGATTTGGGCGAGCAGCGGATTGCCGACATGGATGCGACCGGCATCGACAAGGCGATCCTCGCGCTGACCTCGCCCGGCGTACAGCCGTTTCTGGACGTGGCCGAGGCGAAGGCCATAGCGACCCGCGCCAACGACAAGCTGGCAGAGGCCTGCCGCAAATATCCCGACCGTTTCATCGGCATGGGCACGGTCGCCCCGCAGGACCCCGAATGGTCGGCGCGCGAAATCCACCGCGGCGCGAACGAGCTTGGCTTCAAGGGGATCCAGATCAACAGTCACACCCAGGGCGAATATCTCGACGATCCCAAGTACGATCCGATCTTTCGCGCGTTGGTCGAAGTCGGGCAGCCGCTCTACATCCATCCGTCCACCCCGCCCGACGCGATGATCCAGCCGATGCTCGACGGCGGGCTTGATGGGGCGATCTTCGGCTTCGGGGTTGAAACCGGTATGCACCTGCTGCGGCTGATCACCATCGGCATCTTCGACAAGTATCCTGACCTGCAGATCATGGTCGGCCACATGGGTGAGGCGCTGCCCTACTGGCTCTACCGGCTCGATTTCATGCACCAGGCCGGGGTGCGTTCGAAGCGTTATGAGCGAATGAAGCCGCTCAAGAAGACCATTGCCGAATATATGCGGAGCAACGTGCTGATCACCAACAGCGGCGTCGCGTGGGAGCCGGCCATCAAATTCTGCCAGCAGGTGGTGGGCGAAGACCGGGTGATGTACGCAATGGACTATCCTTACCAGTATGAGGCGCGTGAGGTGCAGGCGATGGATAACATGGACATGAGCCCGGCGCTCAAACAGAAGTTCTTCCAGACCAATGCGGAACGCTGGTTCAAGCTTTGAGCGGGCCACTGCCCACCGCGATTCCCAAGGGAGCGTATTATGCCCTCGTGCTGGTCGCGCTGACCAATGCGGTGAGCCTGCTCGACCGGCAGATTCTGGCGATCCTCGCGCCGGCGATCAAGGCCGACCTCAAGGTCGGCGATGCCGAGATGGGGCTGCTCTACGGCACGGTCTTTGCGTTGTTCTACGCGCTGTTCTCGCTGCCACTAGGCAGGCTTGCCGATGGCTGGGTGCGCACGCGGTTGCTGGCGCTGGCAATAGTTTTTTGGTCGGGAACAACCGCCTTGTCGGGGCTCACGAGCAGCTTCGCCCTGTTGGCGTGCTCGCGGCTAGGCGTCGGCATTGGCGAAGCGGCGGCGGCACCGGCGGGAACCTCATTGATATACGATTATTGGCCCAAGCATCGCCGGGGCTTTGTGATGGCGGTGCTGGCCTCGGCGATCGCGCTTGGGCTTGGCGGGTCGCTGGTGCTCGGCGGGGTCGCCGCCGCGTGGTGGCAGACGGCCTATGCCGGAGCGGGCGCACCGCTGGGCCTCAAAGGCTGGCAATTCGCCTTCCTGGTCGCCTCCGCGCCGGGTTTTGTTCTTGCCGTGCTGATGTGGCGCCTGCGCGAACCGGTCCGCGGGGCGATGGACGGAATTGCCACCCCGCCCGATCCGGCCCCGTTCCGCGCCAGCTGGTCGGTGCTCGCCGCGGTTACCCCGGGGTTCAATTGGCTGGCGCTAAAGCAGAAGGGTGCGGACGGACGCTTCTGGCGGTTCAATCTGGCTGCGCTGGCGGTGATTGTGCTGGCGATGGCGGGGCTGGTCCGGTTGTGCAGCGCTGTCTCGCCGCGCCCCCCGCTGGAGTTTGGCGCTCTGTCGGTCAACCCGCATCTGCTGCAATGGGGCGTGATCGGCTTCGGCCTGTTCGTGATCGTCAATGTGATGCAGAATATGCGGCTGACCGATGCCCAAGCGTACCGCGTAATCACCCGTTCGCCGACGCTGCTGATGGTGATGGCGGTGGGCGCGCTGCAGTCGGTGATCAATTATGGGATGATGAGCTTCAACCCCAGCTTTCTGATGAAGTACTACGGCCTGTCGATGAAGGACACCGCGCTGCAATTCGGTCTGCTCTCGGCCGGAATGGGGATTATCGGCCCGCTGTTTTGGGGTCCGTTTTCCGACCGCCTGCAGCGACGTTTCCCTGGCGCGGGCCGGGCCTGGACCGGGCTGTTCTGCATGGGTGTCTCGCCGCTGATTTCGTTCTGGGTCTATACCGCGCCCGGCGCTGGTCCGTTCTATCTGCGCTTCGTGCTCTACAGCGTGGTGCTCACTGGCTGGATGCCACCGCTCTATGCGATCATGTACGATCAGGTGTTGCCCCGGATGCGCGGGATCACCGCCAGTGTCTATCTGCTGGTCATGACGATCATCGGGCTCGGGATCGGGCCCTACACAGTCGGCATTCTGTCCGACGCGACCGGCAACCTGCGCGGCGCGATGCTGAGCATTAACGCAGTGGCA
>JBDUBN010000101.1:0-7914 GCA_040004085.1 Novosphingobium sp. | reverse complement strand
TCTGGCTTTCTCCATTGCCATCCCTAGCGATAGCAGATGTCGATGACCGGCTCGGACACGGCTATCCTTCCGACAGCGTCCCCATCGGGTACTTGCCATGCTGCAGCTTCTCCAGCAGGCGGAGAAATTCCGCACGTTCATTGATCGACAATGCCGCGGCGGATGCATCGTCCGCGTTGCGAAGTGTTTGCGCCATCGCCGCAATTTCGATCCGGCCTTGTTCGGTCAGATGAAGCGCATTGCTGCGCAAGTTGCGTCCCGGCCTCCGTTCGACCAGATTGCGGTCGGCCAGCACGTTTACCAGCTTCATCGCGCTGGAACGGTTGATCGACAACGCCCGCCCCAAAGCCGACTGCTCGCATCCTGCGTTATCGCGAATCAGCAACAATGCGGAAAGCTTTGCGGGTGAAATCTGGAATTTATCGAGAGCCGTGCGAGCCTGTTCGTTCAGGAAGAGATTGGCCATCTGCACTTGATATCCAATCAAACCCGCCAGTTCCTTGCCGGCAATCAAACGATTCGTCATCTTGTCCAATCCGTATGCTTAGGATACAATCATGTCTCAGAATCGAGGGTAATGCTATCCTCTTTGCATCAGTTCCGGGAGAGAATCGGTGGAGCGTGAGTTCAAGTTGTTGATCGACGGTCAATTTGTGGAGGGAGTGTCGTCCTTCGACGTCATAAACCCCGCCACCGCCCAGCCGTTTGCCCGATGTCCCAAGGCGGACGCGACCATGGTGGACGGGGCCGTGGCCGCTGCCAAGGCGGCGTTCCCGAACTGGTCGGCCACGCCGATCGACAACCGGGCGGCTTTGGTGGGAAAGCTCGCCGATGCACTGGAAGCTCGGGCTGCGGAGTTTGCCAGCCTGCTGACGAGCGAACAAGGCAAGCCGCTGGATCAGGCGATGTTCGAGATCATGGGCAGCGTATTCACATTGCGAACATTCTCGGAGATGCGGCCGGAGCGCAAGACGCTACGTGACGAGGGAGGCAATCGCATAATCGAGCATCGGACGCCGCTGGGTGTGATTGCGGCGATCACGCCGTGGAACTTCCCGGTCATCCTCCTGATGAACAAGCTTGGTCCGGCCCTCGTCAGTGGTAACACAATGGTCGTCAAGCCGGCGCCGACGACGCCGTTGACCTCATTGCTGTTCGGCGAAATCTGCCGTGATCTGCTACCGGCAGGCGTGGTCAACGTCATTTGCGACCAGAATGATCTGGGGGCCTGCCTGACCAACCATCCGGATGTCGCCAAGATCTCCTTCACCGGCTCGACCGCGACCGGCAAGAAGGTGATGGCTTCGGCAGCGGGGGGCGTAAAGCGGGTGACGCTGGAACTGGGCGGCAACGATGCAGCAATTGTCCTCGATGACGTGGATGCAGTACAGGTTGCGCGGAAAGTATATGGCGGTGCGATGGCCAATGCGGGGCAAATCTGCGTCGCGATAAAGCGCGCTTATGTTCCCGAATCCATTTACGATACCTTCTGCAACGAACTGGCTCGTCTGGCCAAGGAAGCAGTGGTCGATGACGGCGCCAAGCAGGGCACACAGATCGGACCGATCCAGAATGCAATGCAGTTTGAAAAGGTGAAGCTGTTACTCGCCGATGCGCGTGAGCGGGGAACGGTGCTGGCCGGGGGAGAAGCGCTTGATCGGCCCGGCTATTTCATCCCGCCAACGATCGTTCGCGATCTTGATGATGATGCTCCGCTGGTGTGCGAAGAGCAGTTTGGACCGGTGCTGCCGGTTCTCAAGTACAGCGATATCGATGACGTGATCGCACGGGCCAACCATTCCGAATACGGCCTTGGCGGGACCGTCTGGGGCAAGGACGTCGAACGCGCGACCGCGGTCGCCATGCGCGTGAATTCAGGCACCGTATGGGTCAATCAGTACATGGCAATCGAGGCCGGAATCCCGTTCAGGGGGGCGAAACAGTCGGGCCTCGGCGGCGAGTTGGGCCAAGCCGGTTTCGACGAGTACTCCCAGGCGCATATTGTCAACATTGTCGCCCTGGAAGACGCCGTTTGAGCGCGGTCGAGCGCTTCTCCACTCGGCTGGTGCCGATCCCACGGCGCCAGTTATACTGGCGTGAGCTGGTCGCAGAGACCTTTCCCGGCATGGTGGCCGATGTGCCCGAAGGCATAATGGCCACCCTCGCTCGCTGGTCGCTCGGGCAGATCGGACTCGCGCATGCGCTCAGCGAACGGGCGCATATTACCCGGAGCGGGGTGATCGATCAGGCCCGCAACTTCGTCTTTCATTTCCAGCGGCGCGGATCATTGACGATCACCCACGACGGTGAAAGCACCACGGCGCGCAGTGGAGATGTCATCATCGCCGACGATTCCCGGCCCTATGTGGTTGATATCTCAGGGCAGAACGATTGCCTCATTCTCCAGATTCCCGATTTCATGCTGGGCGAAAAATTCGCTTCGGGGAGCTGGCACGGACAACTACTTTGCACCGAGGATCCGCATGTCAGCATTCTCCGTCGGATGATCGAAGGGCTGTGGCACGAACGCGATATGCTCGATCAGGTGGATCAGGAATTTGACGGGATCGTCGCCTCGGCCGCGCGGATCGCCTGCACCAACGCCGGGCGGGGCGGCGGCCAGGGCAACGTTGGCAGGTCTCCGCTGGACTATGCACTGCACAATCTGGCCGACCCGGAGCTTGGCACCGCCAGGATCTCCGAAGCTACCGGTCTGTCCCCCCGGGCGGTGCAGAAGGCCTTCCTTCGGCACGTCGGCGTGACCCCGACGGCGTTCATCACCGAACGGCGCCTGCAACGCGCCGCAGAATTGCTGGGGCGCAGCGATGAGCGCACCATCACCGACGTCGCGTTTGAGGTGGGGTTCAGCGATTCCGCCTTCTTCAGCCGCTGCTTCCGGCGACGGTTCGGCGAAGCTCCACGGCAATGGCGCGGTAGGGCCGAATCTGCGGTCCATGACATTGGAGAAGTCAGCGAAAACGGGTTCGCATCCGTCCAGTACGCTGGTTCGCTGTAATCCAAGATTAGCGCACGATTAGCTCCTATATCCAACGACGAACCACCGAAAAAGGCTGGCGTTTTCTGGGAGACTAAAAATGCGCATATCCGCCGCAGGACTGCTGCTCGTAACCACTTCGCTGATAAGCTGCCCCGCGCTGGCGCAGGATAGCTCGGCCGCTGCCCAGCCGCAGGATGGCGGCGGCATCGCCGAAATCATCGTAACGGCGCAGAAGCGGGCGGAAAATGTCCAAAGTGTCCCGATTGCGATATCGGCCTTCACATCCGAAGCATTGCAGGAACGGGCAATCGGCAGTGTCGCTCAACTTTCCGCTATCGCACCCAATGTCAGCCTGGACGGGGGAACGCCGTTCGCCGGCTCCAACGCCGTTCTCTCAGCGTTCATCCGCGGCATCGGTTCCGACGATTTCGCCTTCAACATCGATCCCGGCGTCGGCATCTATCTTGATGGAGTCTATCTGGCCCGCACGGTTGGCGCCAACCAGGACCTGCTGGATGTCGCGCGCGTCGAAATCCTCAAGGGGCCGCAGGGCACTTTGTTTGGGCGCAACACGATTGGCGGTGCGATTTCTATTGTCACGCGCGATCCAGGGCATGAATTCAAGGCTTCCGGCGATGTTACCGTAGGCAGCTACCGGCTGTTCCAGGCGCGCGGTTCGGTCGATGTTCCGATCACCGAGAATCTAAGCTCGATGCTCACATTCGGCGTCAAGACGCGCCAAGGCTATCTTGAGCGGATTCCGTACCCCGATCAGCGCGCGAACAACGCGCCTCCTTTCACGGCATTTGCCGCCTCCGGATACGACAGCGCCAAGCGCGAAGGCGCGAGCGACAACTGGAACTTGCGGGGCAAGCTGAAGTGGGGCGACGGCGGGCCGGTCAAGGTCACTCTGGCCGGTGACTACACCAAGGACAACGGGACATCGGCCAACAATCTGCTGGCCTCCGCGGCATTCGTACCCGGCAACTTCGCCGGTACGGCCAATCTTCCGGGCACCGCCTTCGATCCGACCGGCACTACCGGCTTCCTGTTCGCGGGACTCTACAATTTCTGTATCGGCAGCACCCCGCTGCAAATTGCGGCGCGCAATGCTGCGGCGTTGTGCGGCGTATCGGGCACCCAGTATAATCCGCAGTACCAACTGGCGAGCATCGCCAGTGTCAATGTCGATGGCAATGCCGCCAATGATCGTCTGCCGTGGGACAACCGTTTCCTCATCAATGACCCGGACAAGAGCTACGCGACGGGCAACAGCTTTTCCGATCTCCAGAACTGGGGTCTCGGCGGCACCGTCGATTTCGATCTGGCAAACAATGTCGCCCTTAAATCGATCACCGCCTATCGCGCGCTGCACTGGAAGGCGGGGCTGGATGCCGACGGTTCTCCGCTCAACTTCCTGCAGCTCAGCTTCACTATGAACCAGTGGCAGTTCAGCCAGGAGTTCCAGTTGCTGGGCGATTTCCTCGACAAGAAGGTGCGCTATGTTCTGGGGGCCTACTATTTCAAGGAAGGCGGCGACCTTCACGATTATGTGACGTTTGCCGAAGGTCAGATCCAGGTAGATGGCGGAAACAAGCTCCAGACCGAGAACTATGCCGCTTTCGGCCAGCTTGACTATCGGCCGATCGATCTAATCGGCATCACCGTAGGCGGCCGTTATACTCATGAGAAAAAGCAGTTCGAAGGCGGTCAGCAGGAACTTAACGGCTTCAACTACAAGCTGTTCGGCTGTTCGGACGCGAACGGCAACATCACGCCCAATGGGCCGTTTCCGCTTGCTCCGGCTCCTTGTCAGGCGGCTCTGGGGTTTCCCGACCCGACCAATCCGGTGCGCGTCTATGTGCCGGGCGTAAACACCAAGAGTTTCAGCAATTTCTCTCCTAAGGTCGGGATCCAGTTACACGCCAGCAACGACATCATGATCTACGGTAGCTGGTCGAAGGGCTACAAGACCGGTGGCTGGACGACCCGCCTGACCAATCCGCAAGGCAATGTCGCGCCCGATTTCAACGAAGAAAAGGCGACGACCTGGGAAGTCGGTGTGAAGTCCAGCCTGTTCGACCGCCACCTGCAACTGAACGCGGCGGCATTTTCGACTACCTACAAGGACATCCAGCTCAATATCCAGATCGGCACATCGCCCACCATCGCCAATGCCGGCAATGCGCTGATCCGCGGGTTCGAGCTGGAGATGGTTGCCGCCCCGGTGAGCGGCCTGACGATCAATGGGTCTGTCGGGTATATCGATGCGCACTATACGTCTGTGGCGGCGGCGGCGGCGGCGGTCGGCGGTGCTAATTTCTTCCAGGCCGGGACGCTCGTCGGGCAGGACCTGCCCAAGACGCCGCATTGGAAGGTCAACATCAGCCCCCGCTACGAAGCCAAGCTCGGGAACGGTGGATCTCTGACATTCCTCGCGGACTGGACCCATACCTCCAGCTCGTGGAACGACACGGGACGTTCCTACCTCTTGCAGCGTTCGGCGAATGATATGGTCAATGCCAGCGTTAGCTATGCGGAACCCAATGGCCACTGGACGCTGACCGTGGGCGGTACGAACCTTACCGATAAACGGTTCCTCACCACGGGAGGAGCAAACATCGCCGATGGCACCATCTTCGGCAGCTATAACCGTCCGCGCGAATGGTATGCGCGGTTTGGCTTCAAGTTCTGAGCATGACGACGATGGAAATCCAGGCGGCAGTGGTGGATGCTCCGGGCGGCGCCTTCCGGTACGAAAGTCTGAGGATGGACGCGCCCGAAGCGGGCCAGATCGTGGTGAAAATCCATGCCTGCGGTATTTGCCATACTGACATGGTGATGCGGGACGGGGAATTACCCGTCCCCTTCCCCGTCGTCCTGGGACATGAAGGCGCCGGTATTGTCGCAGCGGTCGGCGCCGGAGTGACCAGCGTCCAGCCGGGCGATCACGTGCTGCTCAGCTTCAACAGCTGCGGTGAGTGCCGGGCGTGCGATGATCATCAGCCGGGCTATTGCGCGGAGTTCTTCCCTCGCAACTTTCTTGGTGTGACTGCGCCCGGACAAGGTGGACTGTGGCGCGGGGGCGAAAGGATCGGCGCCAATATTTTCGGCCAGTCAGCTTTCGCGACACATGCCTTTGCTTATGAGGCCAATGTCGTGAAGATCGATCGTGATCTTCCGCTTGCCCTGCTGGCGCCTCTGGGCTGCGGCATTCAGACCGGCGCGGGCACCGTGCTTGAAACCTTGCGTGTGCAAAGCGGCCAATCCATCGCCATCATGGGGGCGGGAACCGTGGGTCTTGCAGCCGTTATGGCGGCAAAGATCGTCGGCGCCGGCAGAGTCGTGGTGCTTGATCGTCACCACAACAGGCTTGAACTCGCGCAGGAACTGGGTGCAACCGAAACGGCTGACGATATGGCGAACCTGAACGGACCGTTCGACTATATTATTGATACTACAGGTGTACCGGCCCTGGTGCAGGCGTCTGTGGAGTTGCTCGCCGCACGAGGGACGCTGGCCTTGGTCGGGGCCTATGCGCCCGGACAGGTAGCCAACGTGGAATTGTCAGCGGTGATGAGCATGGGCCGCCGGATCGTTGGCGTCGTTGAAGGGGGTATAGATCCCCAACAGTTCATTCCCAGGCTGATCGCCTGGTACAAGGCGGGAATGCTCCCCCTGGAGAAGCTCGTGCGGACCTATCCTTTCGCGGCGCTAGAAGAGGCCGTTCAGGCATCCGAAACCGGCGCGGTCATCAAGCCAGTCCTGCTGATGCACGATGTCTGATCCGGGGCCTGATTCGATCCGGCCCGATGTCGCCGCCTTTCTCGCGGCAATGCATGAAAGCGGTGCGCCGCCCCTTAATGCCCTTCCAGTGGCCGATGCACGGGCCATGTTGCGCACCATGCGCAGCATGGGGGATGTCGATCCGACACCGCTGGCGACCGTCCGTAACATCGCGGTTCAGGGGCCGGGCGGAGTGATCCCGGTGAGGCTGTATGATCGGCGTCCGCAGCGCGAGTCCGGGCCGCTGATCCTGTTCATGCATGGCGGCGGCTTCGTGGTGGGCGACCTCGATACCCACGAACCCTTCTGCACATATCTGGCCGACCAGACAGATATCCCGGTGCTTGCGGTCGATTACCGGCTTGCACCTGAGCACCCGTTTCCAGCCGCGCCGGACGATGCCGAAGCGGTTGCGCGATGGGCATCCGAAAGCCCGGCGGCGCTTGGTTTTACGGTTTCCGGCATCATCACTTGCGGTGACAGCGCCGGGGGCAATCTGGCGATCGTCACTGGCCAGGCCCTGGCGGCACATCCAGCGGGCGCGCCCCTTCTCGGCCAATGGGTCCTTTATCCCTACATCGGAAGCAGCGGCGACTGGCCTTCGATGCGGACCTTTGCCGAAGGATATATGCTGACCGAAGCGGCGATGGGTTGGTTTAACGCTCATTATGCGCCCCCCGCCGATGATCCACGGCATGACTGCGCGCGCGGCATCATCCCGATCGCACCGTTACTTGTACATACCGCAGGTCTTGATCCCCTCCGCGACCAGGGTGTGGCTTATGCAGAGAAGGCCCGCGAGGCGGGGGCCACGGTCCAGCATATCGAGGCCCGCGGGATGATCCACAACTTTGCCTGCATGCGCGGCGCCATTCCGTCCAGCCAAGCTGACATCGACAGCTTCATTGCCGCTGCCATGTCATTACTGGAACAGGCCGACCAGAGCTGACAGTCGGATGCGAATTCGTCTCCGCTGGACGCAGCGGCTCCAGGAACCGGGTATCCGTGGACGGTGATCCCCGTTGAAAGCCGGGTCGGCTATTTGGCTGCACTGGAAGCCACCAGCCGAACGAAGGATCTCACGCTGCCTTGCTGCGCAGAACCTTGAAACGCGCAATCAATCGCAAATT
>JBDUBN010000481.1:0-2377 GCA_040004085.1 Novosphingobium sp. | reverse complement strand
TTGGCATCATCAGCACGATCGCGGGCAAGGGCGATTACATCATCCTCGACATCGATAGCCACGCCTCGATCTGGGACGGCTGCAAATTGGGCGATGCCGAAGTGGTGCCGTTCAAGCACAACGACATCGATGCCCTGGAAAAGCGGCTGAAACGCGTTCCCGAAGGCGCGGGGAAACTGGTCGTCCTTGAAGGCGTCTATTCGATGATGGGCGACATCGCGCCGCTGAAAGAGATGATCCGCATCGCCAAGGAAAACGGGGCGATGGTCTTGGTGGACGAGGCGCATTCGATGGGCTTCATCGGTCCCAACGGCCGCGGCGTGGCGGAAGAACAGGGCTGCCTTGAGGACGTCGATTTCGTCATCGGCACGTTCTCAAAAAGCGTGGGCACGGTCGGCGGCTTTTGCGTTTCCAACCATCCGAAGTTTGAGATCATGCGGCTGGTCTGTCGTCCCTACGTGTTTACCGCCAGCCTGCCGCCCAGCGTAATGGCCACCGCCGCTACCTCCATCCGCAAGCTGATGCACGGATCGAACAAGCGCGCGCACTTGTGGGAAAATTCGCGGGTTCTGCACAAGGGCCTGCGCGATCTGGGCTTTCAGCTCGGCACCGAAACCCCGCAAAGTGCGATCATCGCGGTGATCATGCCCGATCTGGAGCGCGGCGCGCATATGTGGGAAGCGCTGCTGCACGAGGGGCTGTATGTAAACCTCGCCCGCCCGCCCGCGACGCCTGCGGGCATGACGCTGCTGCGCTGCTCGCTGTGCGCGGAGCATACGGCGGAGCAGGTTCAGATCATCCTTGGCCGCTTTGAACGGGCTGGCCGCGCGGTGGGGATTATTTAACTCAAACTGTCACGGGGAGGATTTTAGCTCCAAACCACTTCAGGCGGCAGGCTCATCAGGATGGCGTCGACGTTGCCGCCGGTTTTGAGGCCGAACAGCGTGCCGCGATCATAGACCAGGTTGAATTCGGCATAGCGCCCGCGCCATTCCAGCTGTTGCAGCTTTTCAGCGGGCGTGAACGCCATGCCCATGCGGCGGCGCACCAGCGGGGGGAACGCGGCCAGAAACGCCTCACCCACGGCCTGCGTAAAGGCAAAGTTCGCCTCCCACGCGGCCTCGTCGGCGCATTCAAGGTGATCGTAGAAAATCCCGCCCACCCCGCGATGGACCTTGCGGTGCGGGATGTAGAAATACTCGTCCGCCCACTGTTTATAGCGCGCGTAGTACTCCGGATCGTGGGCATCGCAGGCGGCCTTGTAAGCGGCGTGGAATTCGGCGGTGTCCTCGTCATAGGGGATCGGTGGGTTGAGATCGCCGCCGCCGCCGAACCATGCCTTGGTGGTGGTCAGAAAACGGGTGTTCATGTGGACAGCGGGCACATGCGGGTTGGCCATGTGCGCGACCAGACTGATGCCGGTGGCGGAAAATTGGTTCTGCGTTGCCGATGCACCGTTAATCGACCCGGCAAAATCCGGGTTCAGCGCGCCGACGACTGTCGAGACGTTGACGCCGACCTTTTCAAACACCCGGCCCTTCATCAAGCCGCGCGTGCCGCCCCCAGTTTCGGCGCCCGATTCACCCTCGACCGCCGATCGCAGCCACGGGTCGTATTGAAACGCGGCATCGCTGCCCGCCTCGCGCTCGATCGCCTCGAACTCGGCGCAGATGCGGTCGCGCAGGGTTTCAAACCACGCCTTGGCGCGGGCGGTGTAGGGGGTCCAGCCAGTCATCGGTTCGGTCATAGGGGGCGCTTGCCAAAACCGGCGGCCTGCTGCAAGGAAAAGCATGGTTCCCTTTTCGTTCGCTGGGCAGGAATTGTGCCTTCTAAAGTGCGGCGCGCTGTTTTGGCCGCGCGAGAGGGCACTGCTGGTAGCCGACCTGCACCTTGAAAAGGGCAGTTTTTTCGCCCGGTTCGGCCAGATGCTGCCGCCTTATGACAGCCGCGAAACGATGGAGCGGCTGGCTCTGGCCATCCGGCAAACCGGCGCGCGGCGGGTGCTGTGTCTGGGCGATTCGTTTCACGATGCGGGCGGGGCTGACCGGCTTGAGCCTTACGCCGCCGGGATGCTCGCTGCCTTGACGCGCGCGGTGGACTGGGTGTGGATCACCGGCAACCACGATGCCGAAGTCACCCCGCGCGAAGGCGGCGCGCGGCATGACGAGCTGGAACTGGGCGGTATAACGTTGCGCCATCAGGCGAGGACGGGGGAGGCGGGACTGGAGCTATCAGGCCATTTCCACCCGCGTCTGAAGCTCAATTTGCGCGGACGGCGGATCGTGCGGCCCTGTACGGTCGCCAGTGAAAGCCGCCTGATCCTGCCCGCATTCGGCGCGTTTACCGGCGGCATGGACGCAGGCGATCCGGCGATCCT
>JBDUBN010000100.1:0-7926 GCA_040004085.1 Novosphingobium sp. | reverse complement strand
GCGCTTGTGGTTGGCTCAATCGCCTTTCATCTGCTTAGCCCATGGTGGCAAACGCCGATCGCCGCCAACTGGGGGCTAATCGATTCGGCGCTTCATATTACCCTGCTGATCTGCGCCGTTGCCTTTGTCTCGCTGAACCTGTTCCTCGCCTATTCGCTGATGCGCTATCGCCATCGTCCCGGCAGTCGTGCCCGATACGAACCCGAAAACGCCTCGCTGGAAAAACGCCTGACCTTCTGGACGGCAATCGGGATCGCCGGAATGCTCGCTCCGGGGCTGGTGGCGTGGAGCAAGTTTGTCACTGTGCCGAACGATGCCTCGGTCGTTGAGGCGATTGGGCAACAATGGCTATGGACATTCCGATTTCCCGGACCAGATGGCGTGCTTGGCACGGCCGCAGTCGGGAACATGACCGCTGACAATCCCTTTGGCCTCGATCCGCGCGACCCGTTCGGCCGCGATGACATATTGGTCGAAGCCAATGAACTGCACCTGCCGCTCGGCAAGCCGATCAAGATGGTGCTGCGTTCAAAGGATGTGCTGCATGACTTCTATGTTCCGCAATTCCGGGCAAGGATGGATCTTGTTCCGGGCATTGTCACCTATTTCTGGATGACGCCAACGAAGCCGGGAACCTATGAAATTCTTTGCGCCGAGTTATGCGGTACGGGGCATTATGCGATGCGCGGCAAGGTTATAGTCCAGTCCCGCAAGGAGTTTGATCACTGGTTGGCGCAGCAACCTAGCTTTGGCCAGATGCAGACGCAGGCAAGCGTGCCTGCCTCGTCCGCGCGGCTTGCCAGCGCCGACACCAGTACCGCGTCGGACAATAGGGGGATCCGCTGATGACCACTACGTTCGCTGACGACCTCAGGCCGTTGCACCACCCCAAAACCTGGATCGGCAAATATATCTGGAGCCAGGATCATAAGGTTATTGCCATCCAGTATGGGCTGACCGCGATCAGCATAGGACTAGTTGCTCTGGTGCTTTCCGTACTGATGCGGCTGCAACTGGGCTTTCCCGGTGCATTCCCCTCAATCCAGCCGGAAAACTATCTGCAATATGTCTCGATGCACGGGATGATCATGGTGGTTTATCTGTTGACCGCGCTATTGCTCGGCGGGTTTGGAAATTACCTGATCCCGCTAATGATCGGGGCGCGGGACATGGTGTTCCCGTTCGTCAACATGCTGAGCTACTGGGTCTATCTGCTATCGGTGCTGGTGCTGATTTCCGGCTTTTTCGTGCCCGGAGGGCCGACCGGGGCAGGATGGACACTTTATCCTCCGCAAGCGATCAGCGAAGGAACGCCCGGCCACCAGTGGGGCATAGTCACCATGCTTGCCAGTCTGGCCATATTCATCGTCGCCTTTACCATGGGCGGGCTGAACTACGTCACCACAGTGCTTCAGGCGCGCGCCCGGGGCATGACGCTGATGCGCATGCCGCTTTCTGTGTGGGGAATTTTCGTTGCCTCGATCATGGGGTTGCTGGCCTTTCCGGCACTGTTTGTCGCGGCGATCATGATGCTGCTTGATCATCTGGCAGGCACCAGCTTCTTCATGCCCGCCATGCAATCGATGGGCCAGACGATGCACACTGTTGGTGGCAGCCCGATATTGTTCCAGCATCTGTTCTGGTTCTTCGGCCATCCCGAAGTCTATATAGTCGCGCTGCCAGCCTTTGGCATCGTGTCCGATCTGATCAGCGTTCATGCGCGCAAGAATATCTTCGGCTACCGGATGATGGTCTGGGCCATCGTCATCATTGGCGGCCTCAGCTTCCTCGTCTGGGCGCATCATATGTATGTGAGCGGGATGAACCCCTATTTCGGGTTCTTCTTCGCAACCTCAACACTGATCATTGCCATTCCGACCGCGATCAAAGTCTATAACTGGCTACTGACCCTGTGGCGCGGCGACATCCATATGCGGGTGCCGATGCTGTTTGCCATCGGTTTTCTCTTCACCTTCATTCACGGCGGGCTCTCGGGCCTGTTTCTGGGCAATGTCAGTGTCGATGTCCCACTGTCTGACACCTTCTTCGTTGTCGGTCATTTCCATATGGTCATGGGCGTTTCGCCAATCCTCGTCATCTTTGGTGCAATCTATCACTGGTATCCCAAAATTACCGGACGGATGTGGAACGAGACACTGGGCAATATCCATTTCTGGATCACTTTTCTGGGCGTCTATGCGATCTACATGCCGATGCATTACCTCGGCATATTGGGAGTGCCGCGCCGCTATTACGCGCTGGGAGAAACCGCCTTCATTCCGCATTCCGCGCAAGTGGCAAATCAAGGCATCAGCATTGCCGCATTCGTGGTGTTCGCAGCGCAATTCGTCTTCTTCTACAATATGATCTGGAGCCTGCTGCGTGGCCCTAAAGCTGACCCAAACCCATGGGGTGCGGCAAGCCTTGAATGGCAAACGCCCGAGACGCCGCCCAGCCACGGCAATTGGGGGGCAACGCTGCCAACCGTCTACCGCTGGGCCTATGACTACAGCGTGCCGATGCCGTTCCGGGATTTCATTCCGCAGAATGAGCCGCCGTCATGAGCCTGATCAGCCGCCTTGCCGAAAAGAGCTGGCAGACCCCGGGTGACGCCGGTCTTGCCGATCCGGCTGACTATCGGCCCGCTGCCGCCACGGTGGGACTCTATGTCTACCTTGGGGTTGCGACGGTTATCTTCACCCTGATGACTGCCGCTTACCTCATGCGCATGGCGATGCCGGGGGCTATGGATCATGGCGGCGGGAGTGACTGGCAGCCGATGCCCGAACCGCCGCTGCTCTGGATCAATACGGGCGTGCTGGTGGCAAGTAGCTTGGCCTGGGAAGTGTCCAGACGGTCAACCCATCTCGGTGCATCGGAGAGAATGCGGCTTATGGCCATGACCGGTGGCCTGCTTGGCCTCGGCTTTCTGGCAGGGCAGCTTGTGCTTTGGCGGCACTATCAGGCGGCGGGGTACTATCTCGCAGCCAATCCCGCCAACGCCTTCTTCTATATGCTGACTGCGGCGCACGGCCTGCATCTGGCTGGCGGACTGGTCGCTGGCGGACGCGCGATCGCTCAGTTGGGTGAGCAGACAGATCGTGCGCGCACGATTCGCAATGTAAGGCTCTGCGCGGTCTACTGGCACTTTCTGCTGCTAGTCTGGATTGTGCTGGTGGGGCTGTTGGTATTGACGTGAAAGCGAGACGGGACGGTGTACCATGTCGCAAGCGACGCTGGAGAGCGCAACGCATAACAATCCTGCGCAAGGTTTGCGCAGCATAGTCGCCGACTGGTCAAGCGATCAGGAGGTCTTTCGCCAAACCCATTGGGGCAAGGCGATGATGTGGATTTTCCTGCTGAGCGACACCTTCATTTTTTCCTGTTTCCTCACTGCCTATATGACCATGCGCAGTTCTGCGACGCTGCCTTGGCCCAACACGGCTGAGGTGTTCGCGCTGACTATCGGTGGACGGTCGATCCCGCTCATCCTTATCGCCATCATGACGTTCACCCTGATCAGTTCAAGCGGGACAATGGCGATGGCAGTCAATTTCGGCTATCGCCGCAACCGCAAAGTGACGGCTGCCCTGATGCTCCTGACTGCGCTATTCGGTACGAGCTTCGTCGGCATGCAAGCTTTCGAGTGGACCAAACTCATCTTTACCGAAGGGGTTCGGCCGTGGAGCAATCCCATGGGGGCTCCGCAATTCGGCGCGAGCTTCTTTATGATCACCGGCTTTCATGGCCTGCACGTTTCAATCGGTGTCATCATGCTGCTGATCGTCGCATCGAAAGTCATGCGCGGTCATTATGACCGGACGGGCGATTATTCCGCCGTCGAGATCGCCGGGCTGTACTGGCATTTTGTCGATCTCGTCTGGGTATTCATCTTCGCCTTTTTCTACCTGTGGTAATAGGGAGAGACAGCATGGATCATGGTTCCCCTCCTGCGCGGCCGGACGAGACCGCCGGAAGTAGCGGGCGACAGCACCCCATCAGCCTGTATCTCAAGGTCTGGGGTTATCTGTTCGTCTTGAGCACCCTGTCCTATCTGGTTGATTATTTCCGTTTTCAGGGGATCATGCGCTGGACGCTGATAGTCACTTTCATGCTGCTCAAGGCGGCGCTCATTGTTTCGATCTTCATGCATATGGCGTGGGAACGGTTGTCATTGCTGTTCGCGATACTGGTGCCGCCACTGGTTCTGTTGGTGCTGGTCCAGATCATGATCGTTGAATCCGATTATGTCTTCTGGACCCGGGTTATCTTCATGGCCGGAAAGGGCTGATCATGACCCGACGGGACATGAGAATCGCAGGTGTATGCGTCATGGCGAGCATTGGCGTGATCTGGACTCTCGACTGGTTCACCCAGCGCCTGCTGCCGGATTCCTATCCGGGTGAGCTGGCTTACCAGCCGATGGCTAGCCCGCCGCCGCCCGTCGATCTTGTCGCAGTCCAGCGAAACTGGCCAGCCAGCCTGAACGAACCGGGGCAACACGAAAGATTGGCGGCTTACATGCACAATATGGAGCGACAGGCGCTGAAATCACCCGCGGTGCCGCAAGTCACTGCGGCGCAGGCAGCGCCAGTTGATCTTGGCTCCTTGCTGGCCCTTACCGATGTGAACGCGGGCAAGGGGAAGGCGCAGGTCTGCATGAGTTGCCATAACTTCGATCAGGGTGGCCCTGACCGCGTCGGCCCTAATCTTTGGGGGGTGATCGGCCGCAATGTCGCGTCGCGACCCGGCTTTGCCTATTCGTCGGCAATGGCGGCGCAGCGAGGCACTTGGACGTATGACCGGCTGTTTACCTATCTTGCATCACCAGCCCGCGCGGTTCCCGGCAACAAGATGGGATTCGCCGGATTTACCCGCCCAGAGGATCGCGCTGCCGTCATCCGGTATCTCGCCACGCTCACCAGCAATCCTCTCCCGCTGCCCCCGCCGCACACAGCAAAGAAAAGCGGGAACCCCAGCTGAAAAGCCTTGATCAGCGTACTACAGCACGTGTGTAGAGATGCCATGTGGCATAGCCCAGCACTGGCAGGACTACGGCCAGGCCGACCAATGCTGGAATCGAGCCAAGCACCAACAAGCCGACCACGATGAGTCCCCATACCGCGATCGGGACCGGGTTCTTCCACGCCACGCGAACGGATGTGCGCAGCGCGACCACCCACCCGACGGGCCGATCGACCAGCATCGGGAAAGACACGACGCTGATCGCCAAAGTCAGAATGGCAAACGCCAGACCGGCAAGATTGCCAACAATGATCATCCGCCAGCCCTCGGACGTAGTCAGCACCGCCCGCAGGAACGCCCGCGCCGATTCAACCGATTCAGGCGCTACCGATCCCAGCGTTGCGGTATAAATGAACCAAGCCACGCTCATCCAGAACATGAACACCATAAAGATCGTGGCCGTCATGGCGAACAGTGAGGGAGCCGCCGGACCTCTCACCACATCCAGGAAATGCCGCCACCGGGTATCCAGACCCAGTTCGCGCCGCCGCGCCAGTTCGTAGAAGCCGCTCGCCGCAGCCGGGCCGAACAGGATTGAACCCGCCGCCAAAGGAAAAATCAGCGGCAATACCGATGCTTGAAGGGCATACATAGCGACAACCATGACCGCCACCGGGTAAATGATACCAATGAAAATCAGGTCTCCTCGCTTGGCGAGAAAGTCATCCCAGCCCTGCGAAAGCGCCCAGCGCAGGTCATGTAGTTCCAAATGGCGTATCGTGATTTCGTGTCTGGCTGACGCCATGCCAGTGTGATGCGCAATTGCCATCGTCCGGACTCCTGTCACAAGGTTTCCATGACATTCCCCGCGCGGCAATTTGCCAAATCAAGAAGATGCCCAAGATATTCAGTCGGATGTCAAATTTCGATCAACGACTGTGCGGTGGGACATTTTCCTGACACCGGGACGTTTCATGGCTTATGCCCGGCATGTTACACCTTTCAGCATAACGAACGCAAGCGAGGTCTATCAGAGGAATTCCGGTGGGAACGGCTGAGCACTGGTATTGCCTTCAATGAGCCTGAGGAACGTCGCAGACCGGCTGTCAGCAAACACCCAACCGTTCGAGCGGAACCAGCCCGTCACGACGCACCCGTGACGGCGAAGATGCCCGTCGCGTTACCGCTGTCAAACGAAAGGTCCAACCGTCCCGTCGCTGGATGGATGCCCCGCGAAATGAGCTCGTAGAACGATCCGGCAACCTCACGCTCCACGATGCCGCCGTCGTCCAGCCGGAACTCGCGCATGACTTTCGCCGCGAGGAATGCGGTTTGATGGACACGTCCGCTCAGCGAAACCTCGACATCGTGTTTCAGCGGCATCCCATCCGCTTTCAGGGCCGCCGCCAGCGCGATGACGTCCGGAACCCGGTCGGTCGCATGGTTATAGGCATTGCCCTCGGTCGCGATCCACGCGCCCTCGGGAGAGTGCCGCAGGAGCAATTCATAGTCAGCCAGCGCGGGTATCGGGTGATGGCGGCCGAAAGCGCGAACGATGCCTGATAGTGCCGCCATGGCTAGGTCGACTGGGCATTCTCCATCACGTCTCAGCACGTCGATGGCTTGGCATTCGACTTCATTGAGTGGATTTTTCGTAGTTCCAAATACTCGCTGTGCAGCCATCTGCGCTTCGCCGGGCAGTGCAGACACATGCAGTTCGCTCACGAAGAATTGCGGGACGGTTTCCGGGAAGTCCGCGTGGACATATGCCCGACCGGTCATATTCAGTGTCGGCAGGGGGTAGATACCGGCCAGCGAGTAGCCGAGCGGTTCGAGGATGTGGGCAAAAGCGTGATGTCCGCGCGGCAAGGCGCCGGTTTCGCCGTCGATCGTGCGCAGCGCCCCGTGGTCGATGCAGACCAAGCGCCCCTCCATCCACAGGTTCGCGACGTGCGTTGCCGCTATGGGGACACGCTCGAGAAGGTCGGCGAACAGGATCGCATTGAGTGCCATGGCCACCTGAGCGCGCGTTGCAATTGTGCCGTCGCCGCCAAGGTCAGGATCGATCTTCAGGACGGACAAGATGAATTCGGCGCGATCCTTGCCGAGAGATGTGCTGATCAATTGATTCAGGACGCCAGTGCTGGACATTGCGATCGCGGTTCGAGCCGTGTGCGACCGGTCCAACCAGATCGCAGACGACTGCCCGACCACCTGCTCAATCCGCCCGAAGATTGAATGGCCGTCGGCATCGGGCATCTCGATTGCCACCCGGTCACCGTACCGGAGGAACTGTGTCTTGGACGCGCCATGCAGGATCGCCTCGACCATGCGGAGTTCGGCGATGCAGCTGTAGCCACGCCCTCCGTCGGCGACAGGGCGTCCAGGGCCACCATCAGTATCCTTGTTGGAAACTGTACCAGAGCCAATGATCGACCCGGCTGAAAGTGGCCGGGTTTTTGCAGCGTGAGCGATGAGCCTTGCTAGGTCGAAGGTCACATCCTCGCCCGCCTCGACGCGGCCGAAGCGCTTACCATTGATGGTGATGAGCAGCGGCAGGTGAATCAAACCACCGCTCCAAGCCACCCCAAGTTCGTCGGGCGTGACCGCTACTGGCGAGAACGCCGTGGGGGGTTTTGAGTGAAAGAAGCCGAAACCCTTGGCCAGTTCGGCGGGAATCAGGTTTCGAAATGAGACATCGTTGCAAAGCATAACCAGCTTGATATGGTGCAGCGCTTGCTGCGTTGAAACGCCCATGGGCACATCGTCAGTGATCACCGCGATCTCGCCTTCCAGATCGCAGCCCCAGTTCTCATCAGCGAGCGGGATGGGATCGCGTGGCCCCAGAAAGCCATCCGATGCGCCTTGGTACATCAGAGGGTCGGAATAAAAACTCTCCGGCACCGTGGCACCCCGCGCTTGGCGGACCAGTTCGACATGATTGAGATAGGCACTGCCATC
>JBDUBN010000480.1:0-2383 GCA_040004085.1 Novosphingobium sp. | reverse complement strand
AGCTTTGCCGCCTATGACCAGTTCACCCGCGAATGGCTGGCCGAGGCGCGGCGGGTGCTCAAACCCAATGGCTCGCTGTGGGTGATCGGCAGCTATCACAACATCTTCCGCGTGGGATCGATCCTACAGGACATGGGCTATTGGATCCTCAACGATGTCGTGTGGCGCAAAGCCAATCCGATGCCGAACTTCAAGGGCACGCGCTTTACCAATGCGCACGAAACGCTGATCTGGGCCTCGATGGGTGAGAAGGCGAAGTACACCTTCAACTACCGCACGATGAAAACCCTGAACGACGAATTGCAGATGCGGTCGGACTGGGTGCTGCCGATCTGTTCGGGGCAAGAACGCTTGAAAAAGGGCGGAACCAAGGTTCACCCGACGCAAAAGCCTGAGGCGCTGCTGTACCGCGTGATGCTGGCGACCACCAACAAGGGCGATGTGGTGCTAGACCCGTTTTTCGGCACTGGCACCACCGGCGCGGTAGCCAAGCGACTGGGGCGTGAGTGGATTGGCTGCGAACGTGACGGCACCTACCGTGAAGCCGCGCTGGAGCGGATTGAACTGGCGCTGCCGCTGGACGAGAGCGCGATCACTACGATGCAAAGCCCCCGCTCTGCGCCGCGCGTGGCGTTTGGCACTTTAATTGAGACCGGCTGGATCAAGCCCGGCGCGGTGCTGACCGACAAGAAGCGCCAGCATGTCGCGACGATCCGTACCGACGGTTCGCTGCTATGCGGTGCTGAGATTGGATCGATCCATAGCCTTGGCGCGAAACTGCAGGGTGCGCCGTCGTGCAACGGCTGGTCTTACTGGCATATCGAGCATGAGGGCGCGTTGAAGCCGATTGACACGGTGCGGCAGTTGTATCTGCTGGCCAGCGAGGATTGAGGTCAGCAGCGGTCTTTCCCTCTTAGTCATCCTCAACTTGTTTCAGCACCCATTTCTCGTTTCAAGCAGAGGTGGCGATATTGGTGCAGGTGGTGAGGTCAAGCAAAATACCCAACAACTGCGATGGCGGCCCAATGGGTGCTGAAACAAGTTCAGCATGACGGGTTTGGTAGGTAAAATCGAATTATGACAGCTTCGTTCTACCTCCGCCCCATTGCCCTGGCTGAAAGCCCGCAGAGCGAGGACGGCGATGCGGTGCGACTGGCGGGTGGCCTCGTCTATGCCAGCCGTATTGCTTTGATCGTTCGCGACGAGGGCAAGGTTACCCAGCGCGAGCGGTATTCCGTGCGGCAGTTGGAACAGGCGCTCTCAGGTCTACCCGATGCGGTGAGCGAGCAGTGGCAGGCGCTGAAAGCTGCGCGCCCCGCTTTGCAATGCGGCGCTCGGACGATCCCGCTCGATCAACCGCAAATCATGGGCATCCTCAACGTCACGCCGGACAGTTTCTCCGATGGCGGCGCGTTTCTGGACCGGCCCGAGGTCGCGCAAGCCCATGCCTCGGCGATGCTGGAAGCGGGGGCGGCGCTGATCGACATTGGCGGCGAAAGCACGCGCCCCGGCGCTCCCGCAGTGTGGGAAGGCGACGAACTGAAGCGCGTGATCCCGCTGGTGGAACGGCTGTCCGCAGCGGGCGCGGCGATCAGCGTCGATACTCGGCGGCCTGCGGTGATGGAGGCTGCGCTGGCCGCTGGCGCGCATGTCATCAACGATGTCTCCGCCCTGCGCCACGATCCCCGCAGCCTGCAATTCGCCGCCAATTGCGGTGCCCCGGTGGTGCTGATGCATGCCCCCGGTGAGGGCGACAACCTGCACGACGGCGGCACTTACCGCGATGTGGTGCTGGATGTGTTCGACTGGCTGGCTGTCCGCCGCGACGCCGCGCTGGCAGCGGGCGTGGCGGCGGACCGGATCATCCTCGATCCCGGCATCGGCTTTGGCAAGACGGTGGCCGAAAACCTCGCGCTGATGAACGCGTTGCCGATGTTCCATGCGCTGGGCATGCCGCTGCTGGTGGGCGCCAGCCGCAAACGCATGATCGGCGCGCTGAGCCACGAAGCCCCTGCACAGCAGCGCCTAGGCGGATCGCTGGCACTGGCGCTCAAAGCCATGGACGCGGGCGTGCAACTGCTGCGCGTGCACGATGTGCCCGAAACGGTGCAGGCGGCGCGAGTATGGCGCGGAATGCGCGACGCGGCGTTGACGGATTTTACGCAAGTGGCGGGGTAGCGAGCGTCTAAGCCGCGCTATCGATCCCCAGATCCGACAGCTTGCGGTACAAGGTCGACCGCCCAATCCCCAATCTGCGCGCCACTTCAGTCATGCGTCCACGGTAATGCCCTATTGCCAGCCGGATGACGTCGGCCTCAATGTCTTCCAGCGGGCGCAAGTTGCCGTCTTGCGTATACAGCACCACGCCAACGCTTTCCTGAAA
>JBDUBN010000479.1:0-2385 GCA_040004085.1 Novosphingobium sp. | reverse complement strand
TAACCGGCGCGATCATTGAATGCGATGGCGGGTCTGGTCTGACTGGAGGATCGACCAACAGCTTCAGCGGGCGCACCGCGAAATAAGGCGGGCGACAGGTTCGGGCATTCGGAGAGGTATATGCAGCTGGACTTTTCCGAGGAACAGAAGGAACTGGGGGCAAGCGTACGCCCCTTCTTCGAAAAGGAATGTGCCTCGTCCGTCGTTCGCGAGGTGATGTGCGGCGAGGCGCCTTTTCACGCCGGACTGTGGGCCAAGCTGGGCGAACAGGGTTTTCTGGCGGCTGCCATTCCCGAACAATATGGCGGCGTGGGCGCAGACTATTCAGGGCTTTGAGAAAAGGGAGAGGGTGATGGACATCGCCGGACTGTTCGACGTCAAGGGCAAGACCGCACTCGTTACAGGGGGCTCGGGCGGGATCGGTTATATGATCGCCACCGCGCTTGTGCAGGCAGGCTGCAAGCTGTTCATCTGTTCGCGTAAGGAGAAGGACATCGAAACCGCGGCGCAGGCGCTGCGTGCATATGGCGATGTCACCGCGATCGCTGCCGACCTTGGCACGGAAGACGGCATCGCCAAAGTTGCCGCCGCAGCCAATGCCGCCGGACCGCTCCACATATTGGTCAATAATGCCGGCACCACCTGGGGCGCGCCGATCGATGAATTTCCCCGGTCGGGCTTCGACAAGGTGCTCAAGCTCAACCTGCTCGCGCCGTTCGATCTGACGCGCGCACTGTTGCCAGCGCTACGGCAAGCAGGGACGATGGAGGATCCGGCGCGGGTCATCAACATCGCCTCGATCGACGGGCTGCGCACTCCGGACTGGGAAAGCTATCCTTATTCCGCCAGCAAGGCCGGGTTGATCCACCTTGGCCGCCACATGGGCAAGTTCCTGGCGGGCGAGCATGTCAGCGTCAACACCATCGCGCCGGGCTTCTTCCCGTCAAAGATGACCGGCTCCGTCACCGACCTCGACGATCCAAAAACGGCCGAAACATTCAACTCGCCGCTGGGCGGGCGTTTCGGCACGCCCGAAGATATCGGCGGCGCGGTCATCTATCTTTCCTCGCGCGCCGGCGCCTGGCTGTCGGGCGTGACGATCCCGGTCAGCGGCGGGCGCGGGACGCTCGACTAACGCGTCTCCGCGATGCCCGCCCGATCCTCGACCAATAACCGCCTTTAGCCGAAAGTTGCCACTTTATGCCGATCCCTTCGCTGCTCCAAGATCGTCTCTCCGTCCCCGCGATTGCGTCGCCGCTGTTCATCATTTCGCAGCCCGAGCTGGTCATCGCCCAGTGTCGCGCGGGCGTCGTCGGATCGTTCCCCTCGCTCAATGCCCGCCCGTCCGGCGTGTTCGAACAGTGGTTACAACAGTTGACAAGCGAGCTGACAGAAAAGGACGCCCCCTTTGCGGTCAACCTGATCGTTCACAAGACCAACCCGCGCCTCGACGAGGATCTCGCCCTGTGCGTCAAATATAAGGTGCCGATAATCATCACCTCATTGGGCGCGCGTGCGGACCTCAACGAAGCGATCCACAGCTATGGCGGCATCGTATTCCACGACGTGATCACCAGTGAATTCGCAAAGAAGGCCGTCGCCAAGGGAGCAGACGGGTTGGTGGCGGTGGCAGCTGGCGCCGGGGGGCATGCCGGGGTCATGTCGCCCTTTGCCCTGATCCAGGAAATCCGCAGCTGGTTCGACGGGCCGCTTGCCCTGTCCGGCGCGATCACCACCGGCAGCGCGATCGTGGCGGCTCAGGCGATGGGCGCCGACCTGGCCTATATCGGTTCGGCCTTTATCGCGACGCAGGAAGCAGTGGCGGAGCAGGAATATAAGCAGATGCTGGTCGACAGTTCGGCGAACGACATCGTCTATTCCAACCTCTTCACCGGCGTTCACGGCAATTATCTGCGGCCCTCGGTCATCCGGGCCGGGCTAGACCCCGACAATCTGCCGGAATCCGACCCGTCGAAGATGAATTTCGCCGAACTGAGCGAAGGCAAGAAGGCATGGCGCGACATTTGGGGTTGCGGTCAGGGTATCGGGGCGATCGACAAGGTGCAGCCGGTGGCCGAACTCGTCGCGCGTTTCGCACGGGAATATCGTGCCGCGAAGGATCGTCTCTCCGCGCTATAAGGCGTGCAGAAAGCCTTCCCGTGCCGCCAGCCCTTGAACGGCGCGGCAGTGCCGCCACCGAACCCTCAGTCGCAACCCCAAGTCTTGCAAAACCGCAAACAGGTGCCTGAACGCCCCGTGCCGGCTTCAACCCGCCAGGCCTCGATCAACCGCCACCATACTCAGACAGCGCGCCCCGTGAATAAGAGAGGCTAGAGCCAGATGACGTTAGATTGCACCGCCGTGACGGAGCCAAATTTGGTTCAG
>JBDUBN010000478.1:0-2387 GCA_040004085.1 Novosphingobium sp. | reverse complement strand
GGCATCATTGGCGAACAGCCAGAGGCGGCCGTCGTGGCGCAGGAAAGTCGGGTCGATCAGGCGTGGCGAGCCTTCGATGTCGAGATCAGCAACGCGTTCCCAACCGTCAGGGCTTAGCCGGAAAGCGGCGGGAGCAGACCACTGGGCGATTTCGGGAACGCAAAAATGTTCGCCGTCGTGCCGGACCAGCGCCGGGTAGCTATGGTGGCCCGAATCGCGCGACACTCGCGTGCTAGTCTCACGGTCGATTCGGTAAATTTCACCTCTGCCGCTGCGGGCGGACAATGCCTCGACCAGCACACTTGCCCCGTCGGCGGTAAAAAACGGGTCGGCGATGAATGTGCAGCCGCGCGGGATTGCCGGGGAATGCCACTGCGATTCGCCGGGTAGCGCTGTCGCGCCACTGAGGATCGCCTCCGCAGTTCCAGCAGCGATCGGAGCGAGCGACACCCGCCAACGCTTCTCGAAAAATGCGCCGTAAACCGCGCGCCGCAGCTTGGCCGCGCCAAGTTTGAACATCAGCCGCGCCACCGCGACATTGGACGGCAGGCGATAATTCTTGCCGCTGACCGGCTTCACCAGACTGCGGCCAGCAATCGCGTTATCCAGCGCCGGGCCAAGCAGCAAGGGCGAGTGCCGGAACGCCTCGATCAAGGTTGCCCGCCACGAATGGGCTATCACGCGGGTTTCGGCAAAGGCGACGACTGCTCCGGCGTCGAGTTTGTTGCCAATGATCTGTACGATCTGGCCGATGGTCTGGCTGCCCGACAGCAGTTCCCAGAAGCCCGCCGGACGCCCGCGGAAATGCTCGGGGTCGCCGTGGTGCCAGGACAGGATCGGCACGGTCAGGCCGGCTGGCACCCGCATGAGGCCCATACCCAGCTTGATCACCGCCTGTGCGCCTGAACCGGCAATCAGCGCGATAATCTCGTCCGGCAGCACTTGCCATGCGCCATCCTGATTGCTGGTAAAGGCATAGTGGCCGGTCACTTTCGCCGCTAGTGTTCCCATTGGCACAAACCGCGTCAACGGATTGCGAACCGCCAGCAGGTTCAGCGCATAATACAGCGGATAACGCAGCGGCTGGCGGTTCAGACGGGTGTTGGTGCAGGTCAACACGATCAGCTCGTCACTGTCCGGCAAGCTGGCCAGCGCCCGGCGCTGCCATTCGGCCACCGAACCCTGCCCAGCATCGGGCCTAGCATCCAGCCCAGCATGGGACCCTTCAGCATGGCCATCGATGATGACGATCAATCTGCGCCCGACCATTGCCCCGACCATTGTTTCGCGTTTTCCCTCATTCTTGTCGATCAGGCGCCTGCCTCCGCAGCGTCTAAGCATCGGCACGTATTATGCAATCCGCCATGCCAGTACTTTCACGCTCCCAACCATTGCCGGATCATTGCTGGTCTGTTTTGACGCTTTCGAAGGTTGCTACCGAGGCCGCGTCGGGTTAGAGGTCAACACCTTGATTAAAGCGGCAAGCGATTGCTGCGGAAAATCGATTGAACCTTTGTCCAGCCTCCGGGCTGTAATTGCCCTGGGGGTCCACATTTTGCACGAGTGGAGAGTTCTGCCAAATCTGACGCTGATTCGGGCGCCCGTTCTGGCAATGGCGCTGATGGGTCTCGTTTCGGGCTGTACGACGCGTGGCGGACCGGTGCCCTACAATGTGTCGAGTTTCGCCGCTCCAGATAGCCAACGCCCCGAAATGTCGGACGCCGGGATCATCGGGAAGCTCGATACTTTGGCGGTCCAAGTCTATCAGCTGCCTGATCTGAACCGTGATCTGCAGGTTGATCGTGACGGCAATGTTGCCATGCCGCTGATCGGCACGCTGCATGCAGAGGGCCTGACAGCACCGCAACTGGCGCAACTGATCACTGACAAGCTGGCGGACCGTTACGTTCGTTCGCCGTCCGTGCAAGTGAGCGTGAAGAACGCAATCGCCAAACAGATCGTGGTCGAAGGCGCCGTTACGCGTCCGGGCGTCTTCGAAACGCGTGGCCAGACCACCCTATTGGGTGCGGTGGCGATGGCGGGCGGACCAAATGATACTGCCAACGTCCACCGGGTCGTGGTGTTCCGCGACATCGGCGGCAAGCGGCAGGCGGCCGCCTTCGATCTGGGAACGATTCGCAAGGGGCTCGAGCCTGATCCCGTCGTATATGGCAATGATACGATCGTGGTGGATGGTTCGCAGCTGACGCGTGCTTACAGGGATCTCCTGCAGGCCATTCCGCTGTTCTATATTTTCAAGTAATTCTAGGCCTTTAACAAGGCCGGGGCCGAGGTTTACGCTGTGACCGACAACGAAACGAATACTCTCGATGCCGGCCAGCAGGGACGGTTGACCGGCCGGGGATCCGGGCTGGAATCGTTTGCGA
>JBDUBN010000477.1:0-2387 GCA_040004085.1 Novosphingobium sp. | reverse complement strand
GGCACATCGGTGCGGCCCTTGGCCCCGCCGAACGCGGTGCCGCGCCAGTTGCGCCCGGTGACCAGTTGAAACGGCCGGGTGGTGATTTCCTTGCCCGCCTCGGCCACGCCGATCACGATCGAGGTGCCCCAGCCGCGATGGCAGGCTTCCAGCGCGGTGCGCATGACTTCGGTATTGCCGGTGGCATCGAACGTATAGTCCGCGCCGCCGTCGGTCAGCGCGACGACTGCGGCCACGACTTCCTCGCGGCTCAGTCCGCGCGAATTGAGGAAGTCGGTCATGCCGAACTTGCGGCCCCATTCCTCGCGGTCCGGGTTGATATCCACGCCGACGATCTTGCCAGCACCCGCCAGCCGCGCGCCCTGAATCACGTTGAGGCCGATCCCGCCGAGGCCGAATACGACGACATTGTCGCCGACCTGAACCTTGGCCGTATTGATCACCGCGCCCACGCCCGTGGTCACGCCGCAGCCGATGTAGCACGACGACTGGAACGGCGCGTCCTCGCGGATTTTCGCGACCGCAATCTCGGGCAGCACAGTGAAGTTCGAGAACGTCGAGCAACCCATGTAATGAAAGATGGTCTGGCCCTTGTAGCTGAAGCGGCTGGTGCCGTCCGGCATCAGGCCCTGCCCCTGCGTCGCGCGGATCGCGGTGCACAGGTTCGTCTTGCCGCTGAGGCAGCTTTTGCACTGGCGGCATTCGGGGGTGTAGAGCGGGATCACGTGATCGCCGGGCTTTACCGAAGTAACGCCCGCGCCCACTTCGCGGACGATTCCGGCGCCTTCGTGGCCCAGAACCGAGGGGAAGATGCCTTCGCTGTCGAAACCGTCAAGCGTGTAGGCGTCGGTATGGCAGATGCCCGTCGCCATGATCTCAACCAGAACCTCCCCAGCTTTCGGGCCTTCAAGATCAAGTTCAACGATTTCCAGCGGGGTCTTCGGGGCAAAAGCTACGGCGGCGCGGGTCTTCATGGAAATTCCTTAATTTGTCCGATGAGGGAAATAGCGCCCATGCAACAAGACTGCAAACGCTGCGTTCCCATATCATGCCCTCCCGCAAATCCTCTTCCAAGCCGACTGCACCCGCGTGCGATTGGCAGAACAAACTCGCCGCGTTTCCAGGATTGCGGGCAGGAGGATAATGAAAATCACTTGTTTTCATTGATTTCTAAACATTTCAGTTATAGATGAGCCATGCGGTTCAAGGGTCTTGATCTCAACCTGTTGGTGGCGTTTGATGTGTTGCTGGACGAATGCAACGTGTCGCGAGCTGCGGAACGCCTCCACCTGAGCCAGCCGGCGGTCAGCGCGGCATTGCGGCGTTTGCGCGACTTCTTCAACGACCCACTGCTCGCGCTACATGGCAAGCGGATGGTGCCAACTCCGCACGCCGTTGCTTTACGGCCGCAGATCAAGCAGTTGCTCGCCGATGTTGAAGGCGTGATCGGGCGTTCCACCCTGTTCGACCCGGCAACTTCAGATCGCTGGTTCCGCATTTGCGTATCCGACTATCTTTCGACTGTCCTGTTCAGTGAACTGATATCGGCATTACGAGCCAAAGCCCCGCACATCCGCCTGGACCTTCAGCAGCCGTCGGAAGAAATGCCGGTCAGACTGGATCGAGGCGAGATCGATCTGGTACTTACGCCCGATCAGCACTGCACGCTGTCGCATCCCAGCGAACTGCTGTTCGAAGAGCGCCACGTCGTCGCCGGGTGGTCTGAAAATCCCCTGATGGCCTCGCCCTTGACCGAGGAGGGTTTCTATAGCGCCGGACATGTAGCGGTAGAGATCGGGCGCATTTCACGAGCATCTTTTTCCGAAAATCATCTGGAGGCACGCGGTCGCGATCGGCGCGTCGAAATCGTCGCCTCGTCATTCTCGTTGGTGCCGGAATTGCTGGTCGGTAACGACCGGCTTGCCGTGATGCACGAGCGGCTGGCGCGGACCTTGTCAACCCGCCTGCCGATTGTCTGGCAACCGCTGCCGTTCGACTTTCCCGTCATGCGCGAAATGATCCAATATCACCGCACGAGAGGCGACGATCCGGGGCTGCGCTGGCTGATTGCCGAAATCCGCCGGGCGGCGATGCATTCACAGAATTAATCTCTGTCGATCAATTTAATCAGTTTTTGAGATTTGTCAGGGGATGCTAGTCAGCACGCCGGAAGAGGACGGCGTGAACCAGATGAATAACCGGACCTTTTGCGCGGCGGCGCGGCGATTTATGCCGCTCTGCGGCGTTCCGCAGAGCTCAGGTTTGTTCGCGTCCCTCTCCCAGAAGCACCCAGCCGGTTTCCCAACCATTTCAACATGAGATTCCCCCATGAGCCGCGTCAATGAAATCCGCTATGTCGGTTACAGCGTCACCGATCTGACCGCCGA
>JBDUBN010000476.1:0-2387 GCA_040004085.1 Novosphingobium sp. | reverse complement strand
GCCTGATTCAGGAATCCGGCCCCGATTCCGTTGGCCTGTTCGCAGGAAACGGCTCGATGATGATTCAGACGGCGGTCGGCATGAACCGACACTTCCTCAACGCGATTGGTTCGCAACAGTATTTCACCACGGTAACAATTGACCAGTCGGGAAAAATGGTCGCAGCCGGGCGCATGGGCAGTTGGGCCGCCGGAGCTGTAGACCTGGACGACATGGACGTTCTTTTGTTGTTCGGAGTGAATCCCCTGATCGCCCATTCGACCATGTCCGTCCTTGGCGTCGATCCCGTCAAGCGGTTGAAGCGCGCCCGTCAGCGCGGCATGAAGCTGATCGTCGTCGATCCCCGCAGGACAGAAACAGCAGAACAAGCCGACCTTGCGGTGCAGCCATATCCCGGCGAAGATGCAGCAATTGCGGCCGGACTGATCCGCTTGATCCTGCGTGAAGGCTGGCACGACAAGGAATTCTGCGAACGGTATGTCGGGGCCGAGCGAATGGCTGCTTTGGCTGAAGCCGTCGAACCATTCGACCCGAACGTCGTGGAGCATCGGGCCGGACTCGTTGCTGGTTCGCTGCGAGAGATCGCAGACCTGTTCGCGCGTCAACACAGTAGCGGACCTGCCCTCACCGGCACGGGGCCGAATATGTCGCAGTTCTCGAACCTTGGCGTTCACATGGTCCAATTGCTGAACGTGGTCTGCGGACGGTTTCCGAAAGAAGGTCAGCTTACCACTTATGTGGACATGTTGAATGCGCCCAAGGATGTCTATGCCGAGGTCGTTCCGCCCGCGCGTCCGTGGGAGAAGTTTCCGCCCAGCCGCATCCGCGGAGCCGGAAATTTCTTTGGCGAGCGGGTCTCCGGCAGCCTGACCGACGAAATTCTCACGCCAGGCTCAGAACGTATCCGGGCTTTGATCGTCGACGGTGCCAACCCGATGACATCGCTGCCCGATCAGCAAAAGGCACTGGAGGCATTGCGCGCGCTCGACCTTCTGGTGGTGATCGACACTTGGGACACCCCTACCACCCGTGAGGCGCACTATATTCTTCCGGCGAAGATGCAATATGAACGGGCGGATATGTCGCCGGGCCATCCCGCGCTGAAGTTCTACCCAGGTGCCTGGGCTCAGTTCACTCCGGCCATCATTGCTCCGCCCGCAGATTCCGAGGTTGTCGATGACTGGTATGTGTTCTGGGCGCTCGCTAAGCGGTTGGGCGTGAAGATCAAGTTTGCCGGCAAACATGAACTCGACAACGACACGCCCCCCAGCACGGAAGAGCTGATCGCGATCATGCTTGAACAGAGCCAGACCACGCTGGACGAATTACGCGCTTACCCCAGCGGGCGCCAGTTTCCGCAGGACGGCGGTCGCGTAAAGTCCCCTCGCCCCGGTCATGATGCAAAATTCGACGTCATGCCTGCGGATGTGCTCGCGGAATTGCGCGCCTATGAGCAGGCACCAGCGGCAGTCGAGCGGGCTGGGTCAGGGGGAGAGTTCACCCATCTGCTGTCCACCCGCCGCATGCGGGACCTCTACAACAGCTTGGGAGTCACTTTACCCACCGTGCGCAAGCGCAATAAGTACAACCCCGCCTATCTGCATGGCGAAGACCTTGCAGAGCTCGGTTTCGAGACCGGCGAACGCATCGAAATCGTGTCCGCGCATGGACGCACGCAAGCGATCATTCAGCGCGACGACACGATGCGACGGGGCGTGGTGGCCCTGACCCAGGGTTGGGGTGGCACTCCGGGTAAAGACGACATTCTGGTCGATGGGAGCTGCGTCAATGCACTGATCGACACGGATCGTAATTTCGAATCGATCAACGCGATGCCACACATGTCGGCGGTGCCGGTGCGCTTTATCTCGCTCGGCGCGAACGAACTAACCAACTAGAGCATCGTGCGTTGGCTCTGTCGCAAAAACTTCCTGCTCGTCCGACGCGGCGGTACTGGGGCCTTGCCTGCGGCGGTCTCAGCAGCATCTGGACGCTCGACACTCTGATCCCTGACCCGCCTGCGCGACCTGCTCCAGCCCGCCGTCGCGAACATGAACCCGCCCCCCGACTGACTGCCTAGCCGCCTTCCAACAACCCAGACGCGCGCAGGTCGGCCAAGTACTTCGCTATCAGCTGCGGCCCCACGTGCGGGATCTCGCCCACCCCACCCGGCATCGTCTCGCGCACGCCGCCGGCAAACCGGGCGGTCGCTATTTGCGTGCCGGGAACGGCTGGCGGAGGGCAGGAATACGCTGCCATCAACGGCAGCAACGAAGCGCGGCGGCTGGCTTCCGGCAAGGCGCGCAAGGTGGTCTCAAACTGTTCGAGCCAGGCATCGAACGGCGCCACCTTTTGACAGGGGAAGCCGCCCTCGCCAATCCAGTCCA
>JBDUBN010000475.1:0-2391 GCA_040004085.1 Novosphingobium sp. | reverse complement strand
GTCGGCCTGTCTTGCCCGGTCCATGATGATATTGGCCAGCCCGACAATCAGCAACATCGCTGCCAGCCCAAGCAGACCGATTTGCAACCGGTGAACCGCCTGTGCGCGCAGCTCCCGCGTTGTGGGCGGGATAAAGTGCTGAGGCCCGGGACCCTCCGGGCTGATGATCGGCCTTGTTGCCATTAAGAATTGTTTACAAGTTCAGCGGCAAGCCTGCAACGATAAAATCTAGTGTAAAGTCAGGCGCTTAACCACGGAAACACCGGCAGGCCCTTAGCCGCCAACCACTCCGGATTGTACAGCGATGACAGATACCGGAACCCCGTATCGCACAGAATCGTCGCCACGCGCACGTCAGTTTTGCCCTGTCCCAGCAGTTGCTGCCCCAGAGCGACCGCCCCGGCGACATTGATGCCCGACGACAGGCCCAGGCACAGACCCTCCTCGCTCAGCAGCCGCCGGACCCATTCCAGCCCGGCTTCGTCCGAGATGCGGAACTGCGTGTCGATGGGCGCGCCTTCAAGGTTAGCGGTGACGCGGCCCTGCCCAATGCCTTCGGCCACTGAACTACCCTCGGCCAGCAGTTCGCCGTGCGCATAGTAATTATATAGCGCCGCGCCGTGCGGATCGGTCAGGGCGATGGTTATGGTTTCGTCAAACGCCTTCAGCCCCATGCCGACCCCGGCAATCGTCCCGCCGGTGCCCGCCGAGCAGGTGAAGCCGTCGATCCGGCCGTCCATCTGCGCCCAGATTTCCGGAGCGGTGCTTTCGATGTGGGACTTGCGGTTGGCGGTATTGTCGAACTGGTTGGCCCAGATTGCGCCGGGCGTTTCCTCGGCCAAGCGGCGCGAGGTGTGCACAAAATGGCCGGGATTGGAAAACGGCGCGGCGGGCACCAACACCAGCTCTGCCCCGAGCGCCCGAAGCGTGTCCATCTTCTCGCGCGACTGGGTTTCGGGCATGACGATGATCGTCTTGTAGCCCAGCGCATTGGCGACCAGTGCCAGCCCGATGCCGGTGTTCCCGGCGGTGCCCTCAACAATCGTGCCGCCCGGCTGCAAGGTGCCCTGCGCCTCGGCATCGCGGACGATCCATAAGGCCGCCCGGTCTTTCACCGAGGCACCGGGGTTGGCGAATTCGCACTTGCCCCAGATCTCGCATCCCGCCGCCGCGCTCGGCCCCTTGAGCAGCACGAGCGGCGTGTTACCGATCAGGTCGAGCGAATTACTTGCTGAAGTCAGTGTCATGCCGGAAAGCTAAGCGTTGCGGGCGCAGCCCGCAAGGTGCTCAATCTTCTTCGGCGATAATCACGCGCAGACCGTCAAGCGCGTCGCTCATCTTGACCTGGCAGGACAGGCGTGAAAATTCGTCGCGGTGATCGGAACTGTCGAGCAGGTCATTCTCGTCTTCGCTCATCGCAGGCAGCTTGCCCTGGAACGAAGGGTCGATGTGGATGTGGCAAGTTGCGCAGCTGCAGCAGCCGCCGCACAGTGCCAGCAGTTCGTCAAAACCGTTGTCGCGGATGGCTTCCATCACGGTGAACCCGTTGGCAACTTCGACTTCGGTTTCCGCGCCTTCGCGATTGACGATTACCAGCTTGCCCATGTCACGCTATCCTTGTCCGATTCCCGCCCGAAAGGGCTTTGGCGCGGCTGCTAATCAAGACAGCCCGAATATGCAAGGATGGAAGCACGATGGGACTGGCTTCTGAGGCTATCCGCAGCGGCTTGGATGCGATTGCCCTGCGCGAACCGGCCATGGCCCGCGCCATAGCACTTGTCGGCTATCCCGAGCCCCGGTTGCGCGAACGCGGATACGCAACCCTGCTGCGCACCATCGTCGGCCAGCAAGTGAGCGTCGCCGCCGCCGCATCGGTCTGGGCCAAACTGCAAGCATTGCTGGGCGCTGACACTCCGCCCGCCGCGCTGCTCGCCAGCAGTTTCGACGAATTGCGCGCTTGCGGCCTCTCCCGCCAAAAGCAGGGATATGCTCGCAGCCTGTGCGAACTGGTGCTGTCGGGTGAGCTGAACCTCGATGCACTGCCCGCCGATGATGAGGAGGCGATCGCCGAACTGGTCCGGATCAAGGGCATCGGGCGCTGGTCAGCCGAGATCTACCTGCTGTTCGCGGAAGGCCGCCCGGACATCTGGCCCGCAGGCGATCTGGCGGTGCAGGCCGGGTTGCACAAGCTGCTGGGACTGGACGAGCGCCCGGCGGAAAAGCTGACGCGCGAATTGGCCGAAAGCTGGCGGCCACATCGGGGCGCAGCGGCGATTTTTACATGGCACTGCTATAATAATGCGGCCCTGTGATACCACATCCCGATGACTCTGACCCATGAGGACGGTTTCTGGCGGTTCTCGGCAAGAAGCGACCGAAGTGGCGATGTGG
>JBDUBN010000474.1:0-2394 GCA_040004085.1 Novosphingobium sp. | reverse complement strand
CCGAGAGGCTTCCTGACGCAATCCCGGCGGTGCAATCTAACGTCATCTGGCTCTAGCAGGCCGCTCCTGATTCCCGATGATGCGGCGACGAAATCTTGTGCGCCTGCCCGTTCAGAGATCCATGCACTCGTTATCGAACCCAAAGGCCAGCGCGCCCAGATTGCGCGCGTAGGGGTAGGGATTGTTCGCCACGTGAGCGCGCGCGCAATGAATATCGAGGAAGGCGCGCTGAATGACGTTGCCGTTGTATATGGCTTTGCCGCCAGAAAACAGCAGCAGCTTGTCGATCGCCTCGACGCAGCGCGAGACCATGGCGGTGGTGTGAAGGCCTAATTGCGCACGCCGTTCGATCGGCCAGTCGCCACTGGCTGCGCGGGCCTCAAGCTCGGCCAGGTCGCTCGCCAGCCTCAGTTCCAGATCGTTCAGGGTCAGCATGACATCGGCCACAACTTCCTGGATCATGGTATCGGCCGCTATGCGCACGCCAGTATAGGTCGTGCGCTTTTGCCGGGTCGCCTCCACGAAGACGCCCAGTGCACGGCGCAGCGCACCCAGCGAAGTGGTCGAAACTGTACGGTTGAACAGCTGGGCAAAGGGGATCCGGTAAAGTTCCCCGCCGTTCACGGCATGTCCGGGGCAAGCGAGGTTGAACATGTCGCGTTCACGGATCACCCGGTGCGCAGGCACGAACACATCGTCGACCACGATATCGTTACTGCCGGTCGGGCACAGTCCCATGGTATGCCAGGTATCGGCAATCGCATAGTCGCTGCGCGGAATCAGGAAATTGTAGGGTTCTGGCTGGCCGTCGCCGTCATCGGCGACCATGTTGGCGCCCAGGATGACCCACTGGCAGTGAGCCGAGCCGCTGGAGAATGCCCAACGACCGCTGAAGCGATAACCACCTTCAACTTTCGTGGCCTTCCCGGTCGGCATATAGGAGGAACTGATCAAAACGTTCCCGTCAGCGGCCCAGACATCCTCGGCTGCCTGTGGATCGAACAAGGCAAGCTGCCAGTTGTGGACAGCAACAACCCCATAGACCCATGCGCTGCCCATGCAGCCTTCGGCCAAGGTCCGTGCGATCTCGCAGTAGACGGCGGGCGACATCTCGAAGCCGCCATAGCGCTTGGGCTGCAGCACCTTGAAAAAGCCGGCCTCCTGCATCGCGGCGATGGTCACTGCAGGAACTTGCCGGTCGGCAATCGCTGCGGCCTCCCGTTCGCGCAAGGCCGGGATCATTGCCCGAGCGCGCTTTATCAGCGTGTCGGCACTGGGCTGGAGAGCAGGCGACTCAACCTGACTGCTTTGGGCAATGGCTTGGCTTTCATCCGACATAATCGCTCTCCGTTCCGGGCGAATCACCATCGCTGCACCGTGAAGGTTACGCGTCTCGCAAAGATTAAACAATATCCACTTTCATACACATATTGTTCGATAAATGCACCTGTACGTGCTCCGAATCTTTGCAGATTATCACGTGGTATCAACACTATACGTTATCTTCAACGCAACGATGTCAGGGAGTATCCGTCGGTGAAACGCCTCCTTCGACTGTTCTGTTTTTGCAACAATGCCTCGATATTGCCATTCACTGTAAACTATGAAATAACGCTTCCGCAGCGCTCTCGCGATGAGAATGACGACAGCGCGATATGGTCTCACAAGGCTGGGGGAATCAGAATTATGCGAGTCAGTTTCAGCATCAGCAGGTACGCCGCCATTTTGCTTGCCTCGACGGCAATCGGTCTTCCAACGCTCGCCGCCGCACAGGAGGCTGTCACTGGCACGGCCGCCGAGACCGCAGATGAAGGCATTGCCACCGAAATTATCGTGACCGCCAACAAGCGCAGCGAGAGCCTGCAAAAGGTGCCGATCTCGATCAGCGCTTTCAGCGGCGAACAGATCGAACGCCTCGGAATCACCGATACGACCCAGATTACGCAGCAGATCCCTGCGCTCAGGGTTAATGCATTTTCGCCCAACCTGACCATCTTCAGCCTGCGCGGGATTTCGCAGAGTAATTTCACCGACAACCTTGAGGCCCCCGTCGCGGTCTATCAGGACAACGCCTACATCGCCTCGATGAATGCCATTTCCGGGCAGCTGTTCGACATCAAGCGGGTTGAAGTTCTGCGTGGTCCGCAGGGCACGCTGTTCGGTCGCAACGCCACGGGCGGCCTGATCCATTACCTGAGCCAAGACGCGAGCAACGACGAGTTCAACGGCTACGTGCAGGGCGAATACGGCCGCTTCGAAAGCTGGTCGCTCGAAGGCGCCGTGGGCGGCCAACTGGCCGACGGTTTCCGCGTTCGTGCTGCGGCGCGCATGGAGCAGGCGAACGGCTATATCAAATCGCGAGGGGAGAAATTTGTGATCGTGGCTGGCAGCGCC
>JBDUBN010000473.1:0-2395 GCA_040004085.1 Novosphingobium sp. | reverse complement strand
GCATGCTGCAGCTTATTGTCGAGCTGAGATCGGACATTCCCGAATCCGTCATGCGACAGCGGCTGATCTTTTTCGCTTGGTACGTTCTGTCCGTGCAAGCAGCTTACGAAGCGTGGCGCGCATCCAAAAAGCGGAGCGATGTCTGGCGCCAGCCCGATCCATTGTTGCATCTGGTCGACACTGCGACCGCGCTCCTGGAAACGGGGAACTCCCCGGAAGCCGCTGTGATCAAACGCGAACCCGCCGTTAGACAAACAAAGCGGCGCGCCCAACTTGAGCAGATCGCAACAGCATCAGTAACCTGAGAACTGCAGCCCGTCGTTGCCGTCCTTAGTGAGGGCCGGGTGCCGCGTTTCGGCATTGCGGTGAGACTTAGTACCCGCGCCATAGCGAATGGACGTCTCGAGTGGGGAGGGCAGTATGAACGCCGTGTCTCAGATCAGAAAAGAGGGCTGCATAGCGGTCCTCAAAATCGATGAGCCGCCAGTAAATGTACTGAGCGCGGCTGTCAGGCAAGCGATGATAGATGGGTTTGCGGTGCTGGGCGCGGACCCAGCCGTGGCGGCTATCGTGCTTGTGTGTGGCGGCCGGACGTTCATTGCCGGATTTGACATCACCGAGTTCGAGAACGGATTTGTTGCCCCGCCATTGCAACAGATGATCGATACCATAGAGGGTGTCAGCAAGCCGATAGTCGCCGCAATTCATGGTGCGGCTCTGGGCGGGGGACTCGAGACGGCACTCTTGTGCAGTCACCGGATTGCCGTGCCATCGGCCAGTGTAGGCCTGCCCGAAGTTCACATCGGGCTGATCCCGGGTGCGGGTGGAACGCAGCGTTTGCCGCGGATAGTGGGGCCGGCAATGGCGATTGACCTGCTGATTAGCGGGCGATCGGTTGCTGCTGCAGAAGCGCTCGAACTCGGCTTGATCGATGCGCTGGCGGCGGAAGGCAATCTCGAGCAGGACGCCGTTGCCTTCGCGCTCCGGATCGTGGCTGCGGGCGGGCAGGTGCCCCGTATCGACGACAGGCAGGACCTGATCGAGCCCTTTCGCGGAAAGCCGGAGTTCTTCAACGAATACCGTCGCCGCGTGGCGAAGGATTTTCGCGGCTTCAAGGCTCCCGAAGCTATCGTCAAGGCGGTAGAGGCCGCTGTCGAGTTGCCGATCAGTGAAGGGTTGGAACGCGAGCAGGAACTGGTTTACGAGCTGCTGGAAACGCGCGAAGCTACTGCTCAGCGCTACGCCTTCTTTGCCGAGCGCAGCGCTGCCAAAATACCCGGAATGTCGCCCGGCGCTGCGCAGCACCGCATCCGTATTGTCAGTATTTTCGGAGCGGGCGGACAGGCCGATTCACTTTGTGCCCGGTTCAGCGAACAAGGTTTGACGGTTTCGCAGGTTCGGCCGGGACAGGACTTTCTACCGAAGTGCGATCTGCTGGTCGTTGCCGGGATGGATGTCGCAGCGCAACATCCCGCCAACGCGCTGATCAACGCGGCATCAGCGGAAACAATTGTCGCGTTGGCCGACAACTTCAGCGCTCTTGACGAACTTGCGGCCACGATGGCCCGGCCCGAAGGCGTGATCGGCCTGCATTTCAATCCGGGCGAGGGGAAGCTTGTCGAGGTCGTGCGTGGCGAGCGTAGCGAAGCATCGGCCGTCTTGCCGGTGATGGATCTGCTCAAGCGGATGGGGAAGGTGCCGGTCCTGTGTCGTCCGTCGCGGGAGCTTCTTGCCGGTCGCATGCGGTCCGTGGTGCGACACGAAGCGGACGTACTCCAAAGCAAAGGCTGCAGCGTCGGGCACATTCGCCGGGCTTTGTTTGAATATGGCTTTCCATTGGGTTGGCTGGATGGCGTGAAAGAACCGGGCGATGAGACCGGTGGGCCGGTTGACTTCAAAGCTCTGCTTGGGAGTCTGCTCTATCCGGTGGTGAATGAGGCGGCTCAGATGCTGGAGCAGGGTCATGTCCTGCGTGCATCGGATATCGACATGGCCGCCATTCATGCCCTGGCCTGGCCTGTCTATACCGGTGGGCCGATGTTCTGGGCCGATACGATCGGGCTGCCAACCATCGTCCGTGGGCTCGATGGATTTGCCACAGTAGCAGGCGACAGCTACCGGCCCCGGAACCTGCTGAGGCAACTGGCTTCGGAGGGAAAAGGGATCTGTAGCTGACTGGTCGGGCGTGAATCGTCGCGCTGAGCCTAAAGCTTTTCGACCTTGAACTGCCCGGCGATCAGCCTGCCGAAAGCATGGGCCGAGATTATCGGGTTGTAGTATTCCCGATAGCCCCGAACCTTGCGATCTGCAAAATCGACCCTTAGAACGTAGCGATTCCGATACTCCACGTTCGAAGTCATGGTTACATGGCCGCACGCTTCGAGAAACAGCCGGG
>JBDUBN010000472.1:0-2408 GCA_040004085.1 Novosphingobium sp. | reverse complement strand
CGATTTGCTGATCTGCCGTCCGGAGCTCGCGGACCGCGTCGTCGCCGAAATCGCGGCACTCGGGCGGATGGACGGCGCAGTCGTCGAAGGAGCCACATCATGACGACCAGCGGTCATGCGGTCGCAGCCTGCGATCCGCGCTATGCGAGAGACGCCAGCCCGCCACGCATCGCGCTCGTGGGCGCAGGTATGTTCAATGGCATTCTTTCGCGCCAGGCGCTTAAAAAGGGCTGGCCGGTAACTGCGGTCCTCAATCGAGCAGGGGAAAAGATCGGCAAAGACTGGGGTCCGATGACCGGGCTCAAGCAAGATATCGGTCTTGCCGTCCAGGATTTCGCAGCAGTCGATCCCGACACGCTCGATGCTGACATCGCCGTCGTCGCCATTGGCGATCGCCTTTCGGAAAACCTGCCCGTCTATCGGAAGCTGTTGGGTGCCGGGATCGATATATTATGTCTCGGCTGCGAATCCTATTTTCCGCATGCCAGCAACCGCGACGCAGCGCAGGAGATCGATGCGCTGGCGAAAGCAAATGGAGCCACGTTCACGGGGACGGGCACCTGGGATTTTTCGCGGATATGGCCCGGCATCGTCATGGCGGGTTTCACGATGTCGCTCGAGCGGCTCCACCATGCAAGTGTCACGGATTTTGGGCGCGAGGCGACTTACCCCAAGTTCGTCGGGATCGGATTGACGCCCGAGGAATTTCGCGCGGCGCTGGGCACGACAGTCGATGTCGCGCAAACGGCCTCCTATCATCTGATACTTCAATGCGTCCTGCATGCATTGGGCTACGACATCGCCGACGTGTCGCAAAACTCTGAACCAGTCGTCCTTGACCATCCCATATACTGCAAGGGCTGGGACAAGTGGATCGAACCGGGGCTCTCGACGGGGCTGCGCAAGCATATCTCCGTCAGCACGCGTCAGGGCGTCGTCGCAACCGCCCAGATAGATCTGCGCCTCGTCGAACCCAACGAGCGTGAGACCATGACTTGGTCCATAGACGGCAATCCCGGCGTCGATTTCGCCGTGGAGCGGCGCAACAACACCGCAATCGCGACCGGCGCCTGCATGCTCAATCGCATTCCCGACATCTTGGCCGCGCCACCCGGTATCCAGACGATCATGCAGCTCGGGCCGCTCAAGAGCACGAGCCTCATCTGACAGATACGCAGGCGCAGCGCCCACTCAACAACCCAAAATATTCACATCTGGAGAAGGCAAGAATGACCGAGGCATTTGCCATCGCCGACACCGCCGAGGAGTTGCTTGCTGACGCACGCCGTACGAGCGGTATCGACATCATCGACGATGATGCCCTCGAGCCACTCGAGCAGCTGGTTGCCAGTTATAATGGCGACGCTCGCTTGCATGCCGAAGGTGCGCGCCAGATGCGCAAATGGGTCATACGTTTGCTGGTCAATCGGCTGAGGATGCTGCGCGATTTCGCAGCCCATCCCGAGATCCGCGATATCCCGCTCCTGCCGCCTGTCATCATTGCCTGCGTGCCCCGCACGGGCTCGACCAAACTGCAGAAGGTTCTCGCCGCTACCGGCGATTTCAACAACACGCCCTTCTGGATGACCTTCAACCCGTCATCGCAGACTGGGATTCCCAATGAGGTGCTTGACGAGCGGATCGCCGATACCGAAGATTTCATCGACTGGCTGAACGCCGCATCGCCGATCGCTGCGGCGGGCCACAGTTTCGAGACTTGGGAACCAGACGAAGATGCGATGATCATGGGCTGCAGCCTGCGCTCACCGTTCCTGAGCGCTTTCGCCCACTGCCCGACCTATCTTCAATGGTACATCCGGCAGGATAAGGCGCTGCAATATCGCTACGTCCGCGACACACTTAAATATTTCATCTGGCAGGGCCTCGCCGACGCGAGCAAACCGTTTCTTCTCAAGACTGCCTATAATAGCGGACTTGAGGAGGCTTATCTCAGCGCATTCCCGGATGCGCATATCCTCATCTCGCATCGTGATCCGCGCAAATCGGTGCCTTCGGCAGCGCGACTTCTCGCGGACGCCTATCGCAGCGCCTTCACAGATCACCGCGCCGACATCAGCTTTCTTCCCGCCGCCCAGGGGAAATTCAAGCGCAAGGAAATGGCCTACCGCGACGCCCATCCCGAGCAGCGCTTCTTCGACGTCGGCTATCGTCAGATCACGCGTGAGGCCGAAGCCACGGTCAAGGAAATCTATGCCTTTTGCGACATGCCGCTGAGTGACGCGGCGCTCGCTGGTGTGCAGCGCTGGGAAACCGAAAATCCCCAGAACAAGCGCGGCGCGTATGAATATGCGGCCGAGGACTACGGATTCACCGAGCAGCAGATCGAAGAGTCCTTTGCGGACTATATGGCGGCCTATGCGCGCTACCTTTAACCCGCGCGGACCCGA
>JBDUBN010000471.1:0-2409 GCA_040004085.1 Novosphingobium sp. | reverse complement strand
GCGCCGCTCTAAAGGTGAATCATCACCTGCTTGATCTGCATGAACTCCTCAAGGCCCGATCGCCCGCCCTCGCGTCCAAAACCGCTCTGCTTATAGCCGCCGAACGGCAGGTTGGCGCTCATCGGCAGCATGCCGTTGATCGACACCGCGCCGGCTTCCAGCGCAGCCGCCATGCGGTGCGCGCGCTTAAGGTCGTGCGTGTGGACGTAGGCGCCCAGGCCAAAACGGCTGTCATTGGCCTTGGCGACAACATCGCCCTCATCCTTGAACCGCAGTACCGACAGTACAGGGCCGAACACCTCCTCGCGCGCCAGATGGCTGTCATGGTCGATGTCGGCGAAGATCGTCGGTTCGACATAAAAACCGCCCGCAAGCGCGCCGCCGGCCCGCGCGCCGCCGGTCACCAGGCGACCACCCGCCTCGCTCTTGGCACGATCGATGACGCCCACGATCCGGTCGGCCGCCGCCTGGTTGATGACGGGGCCGATCGTCGTCGTCGCGTCAAGCGGATCGCCCATGCTGAAGCCGACGGTGATCGCGTGCACCCGCTCGACAAAGGCATCGAAGATCGCATCCTGCGCATAGATTCGCGTCGGCAGGACACAGCCTTGGCCCGACAGCACCATCAGGCCGCAGACCGACGCCATCTGCGCCGCCGCGTCGAGATCAGCGTCGTCAAATATGATATTGGCCGATTTTCCTCCCAGTTCGAGCGCCAGCGGTTTCAGATGCTGGGCCGCCTGCTGCATGACCAGGCGGGCCACGCTTTCCCCGCCGGTGAAGGAGATCTTGCCCACGCGTGGATGCCGGACCAATGCCTCGCCCGCCTCTGCATCGCCGGGAATGACACTGAGCGCCCCTGCGGGAATGCCAGCCTCCAGGGCCAGTTCGCCAATGCGTAACGCCACAAAGGGCGTGAGCGTGGGCGGCTTGAGGATCACGGCATTCCCTGCGGCAAGCGCCAGCACGGCGGTCATCGATATCGCGACCAGAGGCGAGTTCCACGGGATGATGACGCCCACGATGCCGATCGGTTCGTGCAGGCTATAGGCGATACCCGGCAGGCCGAATGGCTCACTGACTGTGCCTTCGATCTTGTCCGCCCATCCGGCATAATAGCGGATCCACGACAGGGCGAGCGGGGCACTGCCGCCCACAGAGATGGGCGTCCCGCATTCCAGCGCCGCCATGGTGCGCAAGGGTTCCGCCTCCGCCTCGACCAGGTCCGCGAGACGCAGCAGCGCGTCGCGCCGGGCCTGCGGGCCAAGTGCCTTCCAGGCGCGTTGTCCGATCAGCGCGGCCTCGACGGCCTGGTCGACTTCGGCCGCACCACAGACCAGCACCTGCGCCTGCACCGCTCCGCTTGCCGGGTTGATGTGCGGCATTTCACCCAGCGAGGTGCCCTGCAGCCGCCGTTCGCCGATTAACGGCCGATTATTGTTCAACAACGCGTTCGCGTTCATTTCCGTCACCTTTTCATCAAGAAATTGTCCGGGGTGCGGCATTTTACGCGCCCGCTCGGGTCGGCCAGTTCACACGGCGTTAACGTATAACTAAGTGGTTTATCAATAGGTTTCACATCGGCGCCCGCGACGCCGGCGTCTGCCGATTGTGCCCGCTTTGGTGATATGGTAGCCGAACGACTTAAAAAAGCGGAGATATCGTTGGGCGGACAGGCAAATTCCTATGACGACGTCGTGAACGGGCGACGCAGCATCAGAGGATTCTTGCCCGACCCGGTGCCGCAATCCGTCATCCGCGACGTCATCGCGATGGCCATGCGTGCCCCCTCCTCGCTCAATACCCAGCCGTGGAATTTCTTTGTCGTCACCGGCGAGCCGCTGGCCCGGATCCGCTCGGAAAATGTCGCGCGCAATCTGGCAATCCCCGCGTCGCGGGAATTTCGCGCGAAGGAGGACTATCAGGGCGTTCATCGCGAGCGGCAGATCGAAATCGGTAAGCAGCTCTATGGCGCGATGGGAATCGCGCGCGACGATCGGCGTAGTCGCAAGGAATGGGTGCTGCGCGGCTTTCGCCAATTCGACGCGCCGGTTTCGGTCGTCATAACCTATGACCGCGTGCTGCTGGGCAGTGACATCGCCCCATTCGATTGCGGCGGGGTGGTCAATGGGCTGGTCAACGCCGCCTGGTCGCGAGGGCTGGGCTGCGTCATTAACAGCCAGGGGATTATGCAATCGCCAGTCGTGCGTGAGTTCGCGCAGATCCCCGATGACCAGGTCATCATGATCTGCGTCGCCATGGGGTATCCGGACGAGAGCTTCCCCGCCAACGCTGTCGTTTCCAGCCGCAAGGCGATCGAGGACGCGGTAACCTTCGTCGGCTTTGACGGAGCCTAATACCAAGGTGCAGTGATCCTGACCTATGAGGACGGCATTCAGGCGGTTCTCG
>JBDUBN010000470.1:0-2411 GCA_040004085.1 Novosphingobium sp. | reverse complement strand
CGACGATTCGCGCAGCCGCAAGGAAGTGCTGAGCTTGATGGGGTATTGATGGGGGGATTTGAGGCGACAAACGGTTTGACTAACAGGGTACGCCGAACTTCTGGAATGGGGTGGTGAACAATCGTATGAAGAACTATGCGTATGTGACCGTCGTCTTGACGGATTGCCGACGACGACGTGCCGCATAGCCGACGATACCAAACCCTACGAGCATCATCGCCCAAGTTGATGGCTCCGGGGTGGCGGTCACAATCTGGTCGCCGAAAACTTGAAAGCTTGTTGCGAAACCTCCTTGAATCCAGCGGGCGTTGCCGGGATTGTAATAAGAATAAATAGTAGTGGGTGTTCCGGCCAACGCCGGCATCGCGGTGGAGCCGTCACCTATATGATTGGACGCAAAGCTGACCCAATAATCACCACTTCCAATCGTCCAATTGAGACCGGACACACCAGCCCAGCGTGGATTGTAGAAACCGTTGTCGCTCGACAACTTACCAAAGGCAAAGCTGGCGCTGTTAAGCACTTGTGCTGGCAGCGAATAGCTCTGGATCAACGCGCCATTGTCTTGCAACAACGATATCGTCAAGTTGTCATCATAACCGGGTGCGAGCCAACCCAGGATCGAGGTGATTTGGGTAGTCTGCGTGACGGAGAAGCGGCCTGCCAAGCTTTGCGTGTCATTGACGGTGTAGCAAGCGCCGCAGCTTGTGTAGCCTGGGCCAGAATTAAAAATAGTAACCGCAAAAGCCGCCGGAGCACCAATCATCGTGGCAGCAAAGGTACAAGTAATAGCGATCAATCTATGTAACATTCTCTACCCTCAATTCGCGTATTCAATTAGCTCGCCATAAGACTTGGGGTGGCGTAACGAAGAGGGCGATGGAAATATACTTATTTCGGAAACGGATTTGCCATACTTAAACCGGCAATCCCCAGCGCCGCCCAGCCCACATCAGCGCTAGATAACCCGCCATCGCCAGCACGCACCCCGCCGCCAAAGCGGGCGCAAACCCCGCACCCTTGCGCAGCAGCAGCGCCAGCGCGCCAAACGCGGGCAGGGCGGCGATCACGTAGAGCGCGGTTCCGGCAACGAAGTCCGCCGCGCGCGTCGGATCATGCGTATCGCGCCACAGCCACGTCAGCGCGATCAGCGTCGTTAGTGGCAATGAAGCCACCAGACCGCCCCAGCCGGGATTGCGCCGTGCGACTTCGGAGGCAATGGCGATCACCGCGCCGGAAACCAGCGCCTTGATCGCCAATTGCCCCCAAAGCATTATAGCTGTTCGAGCATGTGTTCGGCGGTGCTGACCTTGAATTCGCCGGGGCCTTCGACGTTCAGTTCCTCGACCACGCCGTCATTGATGACCATCGAAAACCGCTGTCCGCGCTGGCCAAGGCCAAAGCCCGAACCATCCATCGTCAGGCCCAGCGCCTTGGCGAAATCGCCGTTGCCATCCGCCAGCATGGTGATGTCGCCGCTGCCGTCGCGCTTGTTCCATGCGCCCATGACGAACGGATCGTTGACGGCGGTGCAGGCGATTTCATCGACGCCCTTGGCCTTCAGTTCAGCAGCCTTTTCCACGAAGCCGGGCAAGTGCTTGGCGGAACAGGTGGGCGTGAATGCACCGGGAACCGAAAACAGCGCGACCTTGCGGCCTGCGAAATAGCTGCCGGTCTGCACCGGTTCGTTGCCCTCTGCGCCAACCTTGGTCAGCTTGACGTCGGGTAGCTTGTCTCCCTTGGCGATGGTCATGTCTCGGTTCCTTCCTCAAAATTCTCAGGTTGTGCACATATGAGGGTTAGCGCCGGGATCGCAACCGGGGTGAACTGAGGAAACGAACATATAAAGACATCTTTATATTCCCTGCGGCAAACGCTATGGGCACTGCTGATCTGGCGCTTGCCGTGGCTTTCCGCCCCGCATTGGCGCCCTGTTTGCAGGAGAATTCCCCGTGGCTACCGTGCTTGACGCCAAGAATGACTACGTGATCGCCGACATCGGCCTGGCCGAATTCGGCCGCGCCGAGATCCGGATTGCCGAAACCGAAATGCCCGGCCTGATGGCTTTGCGGCAGGAATTCGGCGCTTCACAGCCGCTCAAGGGCGCGCGGATTACCGGGTCGCTGCACATGACGATCCAGACTGCCGTGCTGATCGAAACGTTGACCGCGCTGGGTGCGCAGGTCCGCTGGGCGACGTGCAATATCTATTCGACGCAGGACCACGCCGCCGCCGCCATTGCCGCTGCGGGCATTCCGGTGTTCGCGATCAAGGGCGAAAGCCTGGCCGATTACTGGGACTATGTCGGCAGCATCTTCGATTGGGAAATGAACGGTCCGGCAGGCCAGACCGCCAACCTGATCCTCGACGACGGCGGCGACGCCACGATGTTCGCGCTGTGGGGCGCTCGG
>JBDUBN010000469.1:0-2413 GCA_040004085.1 Novosphingobium sp. | reverse complement strand
GATACGCCGCTGGCGATCACTGCGGTGAACGCCAAGATGCTTGAGGCGCGCGGGCAGACCGATATTGCACAGATTGCAGCGCAGGCCCCGAATGTCACGCTTAAGGCACAGCCTTCGAGCGGCGGCATTGGCCTGATCGCGTTCATTCGCGGCATTGGCCAGACCGATTTCAACTATGCGCTTGAACCGGGCGTCGGGATCTACGTTGACGACGTCTATATTCCCACCTTGTCCAGCTCGCTGCTCGATCTCATGGACCTTGAACGCATCGAAGTTTTGCGCGGACCGCAGGGTACGCTCGCGGGCAAGAATTCAATCGGCGGCGCGATCAAGCTGTTTTCCAAGAAGCCGGATGGCACCGGCGGCGGTTCGTTGCAGGCAACTTATGGCAGCTACAACCGCATAGACGTGCGCGGGGTGGCCGATTTCAAGCTGGGCGAAAACCTGTTCGCCCGCCTCTCCGGCGCAACCAAGAACCAGGACGGCTATGTTACCCTGCTCGATTATGGCGTGACTCATCCGACGTCGAACGTGAAGGCCAATAACAACACCGGTAACGGGGGGCGGTTTGGTACGCTCGGCGGCAAGTCTTATGCTGCAGGCAAACTGGCGCTGCGCTGGCTGGCGTCTCCGGATATTGAGGTCAACATCGCGGCGGATTACTCGCGTGAGCGCAATGATACCGGGGCGCAGGTACTGCTTTCCGCTTCAACCTCCAGGCCAACGGCACAGGGTCCGGTTTCGACATATACCACGCCAGAGGGAATCCCATTCCTGGTCGGCAAGGACGGCGCAGCAGTGCCGTACAATTGCGCCTTCGTGCCGTCGACCTCGGCCTATGGAACCAGCTGCGACACCACTCCGGCTGGCTTCGATTCGCGCTTTATCAACTATGCGAACTTCCTTGATGCGCGCACACCAACCACGCAGGCACCTTACAAGCCCTATGCCGCCACCAACCACCAGACCTATGACGGTTGGGGGATCACGGGCAATGTCACCGCGTCGCTGGCTGATAACCTGAAGGCGATCTGGATTTCCTCCTATCGCCACTACAAGATGGAATTCGGCTTCGATCAGGATGGTTCGCCCGTTCCGATTGCACAGCTAGACAACGTGCTGCGCCACCGCGCCTGGAGCCAGGAACTGCGTCTCAACGGCAGCTTGATGGACAAGAAGTTTGAATACACCCTTGGTGGCTTCTACTTCGACCAGAATGGCAACTACAACGCTCGTGTCGATCTGAACTATGCCGGTATCGACTTCATTCACGGGCCGGATACCACGCCATCAACGTCCAAGGCACTGTTCTTTAACGGCACTTTCCACGCGACCGATGCGTGGAGCATTACTGGCGGCATCCGCCAGAGTTGGGACAAGAAAGTCTATACCTATTTCCGTTCGAACCCTGATGGCACAGTGCCCGGCGGTTGCTTGTTCTTTGGCCAGTTGGCTGCGTTTCAGAACGGTAGTGGCCCGCCGCCGACAGTTGCGGGTCCGACAGGAGTCGGTAATGCTCCGAACTGTCTGCTCGTCGGCCTCTATGGTGTGAAGGGACAGTTCCTGGGCAAGCGGACCGATTACCGTATCGAGACCGACTATCGTTTCAGCCCTGAGTTTTTCGTCTATGCTTCGAGGGCCACCGGTTACAAGGGCGGCGGCGTCAATCCGCGTCCGTTCTTTGGTCCCTCGGCGGGCGATTGCACGGTCCTGCCGTTTGGCGCTCCTTGCAACCAGATCACCTCGTTCAAACCTGAAACGCTGACCACTTACGAACTGGGCTTCAAGTCTGATCTGCTGGATCGGAAGCTGCGGATCAACGGCGCGGTGTTCTTCAACAAGTACAAGGACATCATCCTGACCTTGACGAGCTGCCATGGCTTCTCGCCATGTCTGATGCCGTCGAATGTCGGCAAAGCTGACGTCAAGGGCTTCGAGCTGGAGGCCAGCGCTCATCCGGGCGGCGGACTGACGCTCGATGGCTCGCTGAGCTATATCGACTTCAAGTGGAAGGACACCGGCACATCCGGTGTGCCGCTGACCAATGTCACGCCCTATACACCGAAGTGGTCCTACAGCTTTGGTGTGCAAGAAGATGTGCCGCTAAAATCGGGCACCCTTTCGGCGCGGTTCGACGGGGCGTACCAATCGCAAGTCTACACCAACGCCTTTAACGCGGCGACCAACAGCCTCGAACCGCGTTTCCTGGCCAATGCCCGCCTGTCCTATACCACAGAGGACAAGGACTGGCAGGTCTCGGTCGAGGTGCAGAATCTGTTCAATAAGTACTACTACCAGACCGTGGAAGACGTGAAGGATGCCTTCGGCACGATTACCGCCGCCCCGGGTCTGCCGCGCACTTGGGCGGTGACGATGAAGAAGACCTTCTGATATTTTTTACTGAGAAACAAAC
>JBDUBN010000468.1:0-2414 GCA_040004085.1 Novosphingobium sp. | reverse complement strand
CATGGCGACACAGCGGCCTTCGGTGGACGTGATCACCGGCGTGATCAAGGCCAACCTGCCCACCCGCATCAGCTTTGCCGTGACCAGCCGGATCGACAGCCGCACCATTCTGGGCGAGCAGGGCGCAGAGCAACTGCTGGGCAAGGGCGACATGCTCTATAAGCCCGCCACGACGCCGCTGATGCGCGTGCATGGGCCGTTCGTTTCGGATGATGAGGTTCTGGCCGTCGCCGAATACTGGCGCGGGCAGGGCAGCCCGGATTACGTCGATTCGGTCACCGAAGAGCCCGAGGACGGCGGTTTTGGCTTCGATGATCTGGACGCCAGCGCCTCTGACGCGCCGGACGAGCGCAAATATCGGCAAGTCTGCCATCTGGTGTTCGAAAGCCAGAAAGCCTCCGCCAGCTGGATCCAGCGCCAAATGGGCGTTGGATATAACACCGCCTCAAAATGGGTGGAGCGGATGGAAGCTGACGGGTTTGTCGGGCCAGCGAACCATGTCGGACGGCGGGAGATTTACCGGGATAAGGATGGGAATCCGTTGTGAGGTTTTGCTTGACATTTGTATATACAAAAAGCTATAAAGCTTGCCTGTGGACCTGACTCGCGTTGCAGGCTTTGATTGGGACGACGGCAATATTGCCAAATGCCAGAAGCACGGAGTTTCAATTGCTGAGGTGGAAAGCGTGTTCCAACACGCCCACCGCCTCGCGCCGGATGTGGTTCATTCCACTGCGGAAACCCGGTTTCTTATTATTGGAAATGGGGGTGGGCCACGCCCGATCTTCGTGGCCTTCACCTTTCGCCGCAGCCACAGTGAAACCCGCATTCGTCCGATCAGCGCCCGCTATATGCACCGCAAGGAAATCGAACACCATGAACAAGCCGCTGCCCGCCCTGACCAGTGATGCAGATGCCGAACGCTTCATCGCGGAGAGCGACCTGACGCAGTTTGACCTCACGGCGTTCAAGCCGCACAGCTTTGAATTCGCCAAGAAATCCAAGCAGGTCAACATGCGCTTTCCCGATGCTCTGCTGGAAGCGGTTAAAGCCAAAGCCGCCGAGCAGGGCATGACGTATCAGCGGTTTATCCGGCAGATACTTGAGGCGGCGTTGCGGTGATGCAGCCAGTTGTTGCAACTGTCACCGTCACCCGTAGCCGCGTGAACCCGATAATAGCTCTATTGGGAACGTCTCTCTTTTTTTCATCTTGCGCTTTATTGGCGCATAAAACCGAATCTGACTGCGGGAATATTTTTGAATATAATAATGCAAAATTTATTTTAAATAAATCTAAAATAATGTATAGTAATAATAATTATATAGAGTCATATTATTTAATAAAAAAATGGAATTCTAAATCCCATAGTAAATATTTTTATATTCAAAAAAATATAATTATAGTGGATAAAAACTATGAAACAGCCGATATGTTTTTTCAGATGAAGGAATTTCGTGAGGCCGCCGCTATTAACATAGATTCTCTTAATAGGTCTATTCTAAATTATGACGCTTTCCCGATGCGCTGCTGGAGGCGGTTAAAGCCAAAGCCGCAGAGCAGGGAATGACGTATCAGCGGTTTATTCGGCAGATTCTGGAAGTAGCGTTGCGGTAATGTATCGCATGTGATCCTCCCTCGCCAAGGGAGGATCACATAGCCGCATCACCCAAATGTTTGCCCCAGATCGCCGCCCAGCGGGTCGCTGCCGTATTCGTTGTCGCCGTAGTTACGGTGACAGTTGGAATAACCCCTAAACACCGCCATCCTTCGGCTCATCAATAGTCGCCAATGAAGGGCACACACATTAGCGTGTCCCCTTCATTGGCGCTTCGCATAAATCACCCAAACGTTTCAACCAGATCGCCGCCCAGCGGGTCGCTGCCGTATTCGTTGTTGCCGACGGTGCCGCGTGAGCAGAACCATACCAGCAGCAGAATAATGCCAATCAGCGGGATCAATGCGATCCAGTACCACCAGCCGGACCGGCCGGTATCGTGCAAGCGGCGGACCATTACCGCCAGGTTCGGCAACATCAGTCCAAGGCCCACCAGCGCATAAGTGTAACCATATCCAATGCTGACTTCCATGCCATTAGCCGGGTTCATGAATTTGAATGTGGTGCCCAGCGCGTTATCTATCGCCGCCGCCACGGCCATGGAGATCATCACAAACAGGAAGAAAAACCAGTACTCCGACCGCGAAGCGCGGCCTTGCCAGGTCGTGTATTTCGACAGGCAGGTCTTGATGCTTTCAGAAAAAGTCATTGTATTCCCCCTTCCCGCTAACGGAAGTGAGGAAGTAACCACGAGACGGTTTCTTATGCAACCAGAACGTGATTAGGCCCCACGGCTACCGCGAATGACGCTATCCCAACAATTTCCGTCATCCTGAACTTGTTTCAGGACCCATTTCT
>JBDUBN010000467.1:0-2421 GCA_040004085.1 Novosphingobium sp. | reverse complement strand
CCCAAAGGGCTGTCGGTTTTCGCGCGAACTGTTAGAAGCGCGCGCCTATGACCGCGCAGCTCGAATCCAACCCTTTCATCCTGCTGGATGACGCCCGCGAAGACAGCGCGAGTGACGCGCGGCTGTATCGCGCGCCGCTCGAAGTGGTGGTCGCGCGGCGGGCGGATGAGGTGGCGGGCGCGCTGGCGCGGGTGGAGCACTTGCGTAGTGAGGGCCATCACCTCGCCGGATGGATCGCCTATGAGGCCGGATTGGCGCTGGAGCCGCGCCTTGCTCCCTTGGCCGATGCCCGCACCGGCGCGGCGGGGCCGTTGGTGTGGTTCGGTGCGTTTGCCGGGTTTGAGACGATTGCGGCGAACGAGGTTCCGGCATGGCTGGCGTCTCAGCAGCAGGGAACCGCCAGCATCGGCCCGCTCGATCCTGGGCTGTCGCCCGGCGGCTATAGAGCCAAGTTTGCCGCGCTCCAGCAGGCTATCGAGGCTGGCGACATCTATCAGGCCAACCTGACGTTTCCGCTGATGGGGGCGTATCACGGTGATCCGCTGGCGCTCTATGCGGCGATCAGGCCTGCCGCCGGGGCGGGCTATGGCGGGTTGGTGTTTGATGGCGCGCACTGGCTACTAAGCTTTTCGCCCGAACTGTTTTTCACGCTGAAAGGCGATGCGGCCACGGTCAAGCCGATGAAGGGCACGCGCCCGCGCGGGTCCGATGCTGCGACGGATGCCGCGCTGGCGGCGGAACTCTCCGCTTCGGCCAAAGACCGGGCAGAAAACCTGATGATCGTCGATCTGATGCGCAACGACCTGTCGCGCGTGGCCGTGCCGGGCAGCGTTCGCACTGAACGGGCGTTCGCGGTGGAGAGTTATCCTACCGTCCACCAGATGACGTCTACCGTGCGCGCGCGATTGCAGCCGAGCCGTGGTGGGCGCGATCTGATGGCGGCGCTGTTTCCCTGCGGCTCGATCACCGGCGCCCCCAAGATCCGGGCGATGGAACTGATCAATCAGGTCGAGCGCGATGCACGCGGCGCTTATTGCGGGGCCATTGGCCGGATCGATCCCACTGGCGACGCGGCCTTCAATGTGGCAATCCGCACTTTGCGGCTGACGCCTGACCGGAACGGCGGTGAGAGTCCGCAGGGACGCGCGGTGCTGGGGCTTGGCTCGGCTATCGTCGCCGATTCGGACTGGCTGGCGGAATGGCGCGAATGCGTGGTTAAAGGGGGTTTTGTGCGTGCATCTGCCGGGGGTTTCGATCTGATCGAGACCATGGCCTTCACACCTGATGCGGGCATCGGCTTGCTGGAACTGCACCTTGAGCGGATCAAGGCGAGCGCAGCCGAGCTGGGCTTTGCCTTTGATCGCCATGCTGTACGCAATGCCATTCAGGCGCTGTGTTTCGAGGTTGAAGACCCGGCGAAGGTGCGTCTGCGCGTGGCCCGGAGCGGAGCGCATTCGTTGGAAGTTTCGCCACTGCCGGCACCTTTGGGTGAGGCCGCTTGCGCGGTGCTGCGCCTTCCGGTCGACCCAGGCGACTTCCGTTTGCGCCACAAGACCAGCGACCGCCAGTTCTACGCCGCCGCGCTATCCGCCGCTCAGGCTGCGGGTGCCGCAGAGGCGCTGCTGTTGCGCGACGACGGCCTGATTACGGAAGGCAGCTTTACCAATGTGTTCGTCGAACGTGATGGTATGTTGCTGACGCCGACCGCCCGGCTGGGCCTGCTCCCCGGAGTACTGCGTCGGTCGTTGATTGATGCGGGCCGCGCGGCTGAGGCGGAATTGACGCTGGACGATCTGGCGGCCGGTTTTTTCATCGGCAACGCCTTGCGCGGGCTGATACCGGCAAGGTTGATGGCATGAACACTTCGATAGCCCTAAACACTTCTATAGCACTGAACCGCATCCAGCCTTCGCAAACCACAGCGATGACGGACCGCGCGATTGCCCTGCGCGCGGCTGGCCGGGATATTGTCTCGCTGTCGGTTGGCGAGCCCGACTTCGCCACCCCGCCGCATGTCATCGCTGCGGCCAAGGCAGCGATGGACGCGGGCGACACGAAATACACCCCAGTCGGCGGCACCGCGCGGCTGAAGGCGGCGGCAGCGCTGCACTTCGCGCGCGACTTGGGGCTCAACGTACCGGTATCTCAAGTCACCGTCAGCGCGGGCGGCAAGCAGGCGATTTTCCACGCCTTGCTGGCCACGCTGAACCCCGGTGACGAGGTGCTGATCCCCGCGCCATGGTGGGTCAGCTATCCCGAAATCGTGCGCTTTGCCGGGGCGACGGTGGTGCCGATGCAGACTGATGCGGCGGGCGGCTTCCGGATAACCGCCGCGCAGCTTGCCGCCGCAATCACGCCGCAAACGAAGTGGCTGCTGCTGAACAGTCCCGGCAATCCCACCGGCGCGACTTACCCGGCGGC
>JBDUBN010000466.1:0-2422 GCA_040004085.1 Novosphingobium sp. | reverse complement strand
ACGCCGCGCGCCGCGAGGAAGGTGTTGGCCATGCCGCCGCCGATGATCAGGTGATCGACCTTACTTACCAGATGCTTGAGCACGTCGAGCTTTGACGAGACTTTCGCCCCGCCGACAACCGCCGCGACCGGCTTTTCCGGCTTGCCCAGCGCCTTTTCCAGCGCGGTCAGTTCCGCCTCCATCGACCGACCGGCATAGGCCGGCAGGACGTGGGCCAAGCCTTCGGTCGTGGCGTGGGCGCGGTGCGCGGCGGAGAAGGCGTCGTTGACGTAGAAGTCGGCGTTGGCGGCAATTGCCTTGACCAGTTCGGGGTCGTTCTTTTCCTCGCCCGCCCAGAACCGCGTGTTTTCCAGCACGGCAATGTCGCCCGCGCCAAGGATGCCGACGGTCTGCGCCACTACCGGTCCGGCGATTTCGGGCACGAACATCACTTCACGGCCCAGCACGTGCTGCAGGCAATCGACGACCATCGATAGCGACTGGGTGGAAACCCGCTCACCCTTTGGACGGCCGAAGTGCGCGAGCAACAGCACTTTCGCGCCCTTGTCAGCCAGTTCGAGGATCGTCGGAGCCGCCGCCCGCACGCGGGTATCGTCGGTGACCGCGCAGTCCTGCATCGGCAGGTTCAGATCGACCCGAACCAGCGCGACCTTGCCGCGAACGTCGCCCAGATCATCGAGGGTGCGAAAAGAAGCCATCGTCTTTTTACCTTAAACGATCTTCGTCATCCCCGCGAAGGCGGGGACCCATCTCCGACGTGCAGCATTGCCGCATTGTCCGGAGTTGGGTTCCCGCCTTCGCGGGAATGACGAAAAATATGGAGTTAATCAGATCAGCTTTGCCATGACACCGGCGGTGTCGAGCATGCGGTTTGAGAAGCCCCATTCGTTGTCGTACCAGCTCAGCACACGGACCAGTTTGCCTTCCAGAACAGCGGTTTCCAGGCTATCGATGATCGAGCTGGCGGGATCGTGGTTGAAGTCGATCGAAACCAGCGGCTCGTCGGTATAGGCCAGCACACCCTTCAGCGCGCCCTCGGCTGCGGCCTTGAGCAGGCCGTTGACTTCCTCGACAGTGGTGTCGCGCGTTGGCGTGAAGGTCAGGTCGACCACCGAAACGTTGGGCGTTGGTACGCGGATCGACGAACCGTCCAACTTGCCCTTCAGATCAGGCAGAACCTCGCCCACGGCGACGGCGGCGCCGGTGCTGGTGGGGATCATGTTCATAGCAGCAGCGCGGGCGCGGCGCGGATCGCTGTGGATCTGATCGAGGATCTTCTGATCGTTGGTGTACGAGTGGATCGTGGTCATCAGCCCGCGCTCGATGCCGATGGATTCATGCAGCACCTTGGCCAATGGGGCGAGGCAGTTGGTGGTGCACGAAGCGTTCGAGACGATCTTGTGGTCGGCGCTCAGCTTTTCATGGTTCACGCCGAACACGACCGTCAGGTCAACGCCCTTGGCCGGGGCCGAGATCAGCACGCGCTTGGCGCCTGCATCCAGATGCTTCTGGCCGCCTTCGCGGTTGGTGAAAAAGCCGGTGCATTCCAGCGCGATATCAATGCCATTGGCGGCGTGCGGCAGGTTGGCGGGATCGCGCTCTGCAGTCACGTGGATGCGCTTGCCGTTGATGATCAGATCGTTGCCGTCGACTTCAACCGTGCCGGAAAACGCACCGTGGACGGAATCGCGCTGAAACAGGCGAGCATTGGCCTTGGCATCGGCCAGATCGTTGATCGAAACCAGTTCGAGCCCGCAGTCCGGACGCTCGATAATCGCGCGGGCCACATTGCGCCCGATACGTCCGAAACCATTGATTGCAACCCTTGTCGCCATGTTAAGACTCCTTTTTAAATGCCTAATTTCGTGATGATTTGTGGAACGATTTTGGCGGCGGTCAGGCCGAAGTGATCGTAAAGATCCTCAGCCTTGGCCGATGCGCCGAATGTGTTGATGCCGAAACGCAACCCGTCCAGGCCGGTGATCGCTTCCCAACCGTGCGTAGTGCCTGCCTCGATCGAAACGGTCAGCACATCGCGCGGCAGCAGTTCAGCACGGTAAGCGGCGTCTTGCGCGTTGAACCGTGACCATGATGGCATCGAAATGACGTCAGTGCCTATACCCTGATCTTCAAGCGCATCGCGCGCGGCGCAGGCGATTTCAACCTCTGAACCGGTCGCAACGATCACCACCTTGCGTGCGGCTGTGGCTGTGCGCAGGCGGTAAGCACCCTTGGCGCTCAGCATGTCGCCTGATGTACGCAACTGCGGCAAGTTCTGACGGGTCAGCGCGAGAACTGAAGGCGTGGTCTTGTTGGCCAGCGCCAGCTTCCAGCATTCCGCCGTCTCTATTATGTCGGCGGGGCGGAACACTTCGAGGTTCGGGATCAGCCGCATCGACATGATGTGTTCGATTGGCTGGTG